>DATHAG010000141.1:0-12489 GCA_035296825.1 Gaiellaceae bacterium
GACCTCTCCCAGCATGTTGTTCACGTGGACGCCGGTTCCCGGCACCACAACGCCGGAGCCGCACCCGGTCGAGGCCGAGAGAGACGCCGCGTTGCCGTCCCCGTCCACGACGCTGATGTGGGTGGTCGACGGCAGCCCCACCGGCTCCATGACGTTACCCCGAAGTCCCTCGCGGACGGCGTCCGCGGCCCGGTGAACCCGCTCGTCCGCGAGGACGCGCCCTGCGATTCCGCCGCGGTGCAAGCCGCTGAGGAACCCCGTGCCACGCACACCGGTCGCCTGACGCATGACCTCAGACAGCGTCGCGATCTCGCCCGCACTCCCCGCGCGCTTCGCGTCGCCGAGCCGGTCGAGCACCCGCAGCGCGAACCCGACCAGCAGACCGCCCGCCGCGGGCGGCGGGTTCGAGACGAATTCGCCGCCACGGTAGGCGACGCGGACGGGCCCCCGCCGGATGACCCGGTAAGTCGCCAAATCCTCAGGCGTGAGGCTGCCTCCTTGCTCCTGCACCGTGGCCGCGAGCCGCGACGCGAGCTCGCCGCGGTAGAACGTCGCCTCACCTTCTTCCGCCAGCTGCTCTAGCGTCGCCGCGAGCTCTCCCAGGTGGAGCGTCTCCCCCGGGCCGAGCCCGCAGGCCTCTCCGTAAATGGCACGGGCAGCCTCAGTGTGGCGGAGGATTGGATCGAGCACGCCGTGCATGAACCCTTGCGCCTCGTTCAGAGGCACGCCACGTCGGGCGAGCTCGATTGCAGGCTGGAGCAAGACAGGCCAGGGCAGGCGCGCATAGAGACGGTGGGCCTCCGCGAGCCCGGCGACTGCACCGGGAACCGCGCACGACGCGGCGCCGACCAGAAACGTCTGGGAAGTCGTCCCATCGAAGGAGACTGCGACCTCTTTCATGGGCGCTCGGTTCTCGTTCGAAAGACCCTTCCCCGGCACGGCCACGAAGAAGTCGAGCACCGTGTCGGGGCGCCCTCGACTTGCCATGGCTCGATGCACGAGCAGGAAGCCCCCTCCCCCCGGGCCTGTCAACGGGCTCTCGGCGACCCAGGAGACGCAGGCAGCGGCGATGCAGGCATCGACCGCGGTCCCGCCCTCGGAGAGAATGCGCGCGCCGGCCTCTGCGGTCAGGGGATGTCCGGCCGCGATTGCGCCCTTCATCGGGAGAGCCTAGATGGTTGCAGAGCTGTTTACAGGTCGCGCAGGAAGCTCGGTGGTTCCAGAGGCTCTTCGCTCCGCCCTGGCTCCATGGTGGCGCGTGGCATGGGCCGTCTGCTCTTCCCGATTCCCGTGGCGACGACCGTGACCCAGACCTGCCCTGTGAGCCGCGGGTCGATAGTCGCCCCAAAGATAATGTTCGTTTCCTCGGTGGCGGCGCCCCGGATTTCCTCCGCTGCGGCGTTGACTTCCTGGAGGGTCAGATCCTCTCCGCCGGCGATCGAGAGGAGGATCCCCTTCGCCCCGACGATCTCGGTGTCGATCAGCGGCGACTGCAAGGCCCGGGTCGCGGCCTCGCTGCCGCGGTTCTCGCCCGTTGCGAAGCCGATCCCCATGAGGGCTGAGCCCGCGTCGCTCATGATCGTGCGAACATCGGCGAAGTCGAGGTTGATGAGTCCCGGCGTGGTGATCAGGTCGCAGATGCCCTGAACGCCCTGCCTCAGGACGTCGTCGGCGATCCGGAACGCATCGATCATCGAGGTCGAGCGGTCGAGCACCTCGAGCAGCCTGTCGTTCGGAATCACGATGACGGTGTCACAGACACGCCGAAGCTCGTCCACTCCCACGTCCGCTTGGCCGCGCCTGCGCGTCCCTTCGAATCGGAACGGCATGGTGACGATGCCGACCGTTAGGGCGCCCAGCTCGCGAGAGATCCGCGCCACGACCGGAGCCGCGCCCGAGCCCGTGCCGCCCCCCTCGCCCGCGGTAACAAAGACCATGTCCGAGCCGCGCAGGACGTGCTTGATCTGGTCGTATGCATCCTCGGCCGACTTCCGGCCGACCTCGGGATCGGCACCCGAGCCGAGGCCCTGAGTGAGGTCGCGCCCAATGTGGAGCTTGACGGGCGCATCCGAGCTTCGAAGCTGCTGGATGTCCGTGTTCACGCCCACGAACTCGACCTGGGAGATGCCGGCCTCGATCATGCGGTTGACTGCGTTCAGCCCGCCCCCGCCGACACCGACTACGCGAATGACAGCCAGGTATGCGGACGAGTCGGGTCTCGGCGCTCGATGGAGGCGCTGCGGATCGGCCATCCTCGTCACGGGCGGCTCGAGCCAGTTGTGCTCTCTCTCTTCGCGCGGGGCCTGCTCGGGCTCGGACGCCGGAGCGGCCTGCGCGGCCCCACTTCCCTGTGCAGGGGGCGTCGGAGGCTCGACCCGGTCCGGAGGGGTGGCGTCAGGTCCAACGTGCTCGGCGGTCGGGAGATCCTCGCCGGGTGCTTCGCGGGCTGGCTCCTCACGACCCGACTGCCGCTGGGCCGCTTCCGTCGCCTTGAAGAGCTCCGCGAGCGGGCCTTCACGCATGCTAACGCGGCGTCGAGCCATTGAGCACCTCCTGGGCAAGGTCGCGATACGCCTTCGCGGCCGAGCCGGACGGGTCGTACTTGAGCACCGAGCTGCCCTGGACGGGCGCCTCGGCATAGCGGATGGTCTTCTTGATCTTCGTGTCGAAGACGAGGTTGCCAAAGTTTTCTTTCAGCATCTCGACCGCCTCCTTCGCGTGGAGTGTCCTTCCATCAAACATGGTCGGGAGGATGCCCCTGATCTCCACGGACGGATTCAGGTTTTCGCGAATCATCTGGAGCGTTCCCTCGAGCTGCACGAGGCCGCGAAGGGACAGGTACTCGCACTGCACCGGAACGATCACGTGGTCCGACGCTGTCAGCGCGTTGATGGTGAGGAGGCCGAGCGAAGGAGGAGTGTCGATCAGGATGTAGTCGTACTCGTTCCGGACCGGCAAGAGCGCCTTCTGGAGAGCGCGCTCACGCCCGATCATGCTCGAGAGGGCAAGCTCGGCGCCTGCGAGGTCGATCGACGAGACGGCGATGTCGACCTCCGCCTGATGGATAACGTCTTTGATCGGCAGCGAGTGCACGAGGACGTCGAACATGGAGCGGTCGACGGTGTCCGGATCCATCCCCTGGCTCATCGTGAGGTTCCCCTGGGGATCGAGGTCGACAGCGAGTACCCGGTGACCGAGCTCCTGGAAGGCGACGCCGAGGTTGAGGGTGGTCGTGGTCTTGGCCACGCCGCCCTTCTGGTTCGCAAACGAGATGACCTGTCCCAGCGTCACTCCTTGAGAGGCGGGCGCTTGCTTGCGCGAGCGCGAGAGAGTGTTCAGTAGGCTCATCCGGAGCCTTCCTTTCGGGTCAGGCTAGCACAATCCTTCCGCGCCAAATGACGCGGATTCCCGCATGAAGTCAGGCGAGGCAAGCTCTCGGCACTTCTCGCGTCTCCCCTGGCGGTGGGGCTACCGGCGCAGCGCGAGGAGCGAGAGCATCTCGAAGCACGCGTTCGCCGCCACGAACGCCGTCTGCCCGGCAGGGTCGAACGGCGGGGAGACCTCCACGCAGTCGAAGCCCTGAAAGTCGAGTCCCGCGAGCGAGCGGATGTAGGTCAGAGCTTCCCGGCTCGACGGCCCTCCCACCTCCGGCGTCCCGGTGCCGGGCGCGTATGCGGGGTCGACGAAGTCGATGTCGAAGGACAGGAAGCACGGGGCGTCTTCGACGCGATTTCGAACGCGCTGCGAGAACCCCGCCGGCCCGAGAGCCGCCAGCTCTTCGTAGGTAAGAGCATCAATGCCGAGCTCGGCCGGGTACCCAGCCTCCGCGGCTGACCCGAGCGACCCGCGCAGGCCGGCCTGCACCGACCGGGACGGGTCGACCAGCCCCTCCTCAACCGCACGCCGAACCACGCTCCCATGGAAGAGCTTCTGCCCGAAGTACTCGTCCCAGAGGTCGTGATGAGAGTCGAGTTGGATGAGCGCAAGCGGTCCGTGCCTCCGCGCCAAGGCCCTCAGCTCGGCCAGGAGGACGGTGTGGTCGCCGCCGAGGCACAGCGTCGTCACCCCCCCGTCGACGACCTCGACGAGCGCACGCTCCGATCGCTCGAGGGAGTCTGCCGTCGAGCCCGGGACGGTTGGAACGTCCCCGTAATCGACGAGCGAAAGTCGCTCGACGACGTCGACTCCGAGCATCGGATTGAAGTTACGGAGCATGACCGAGGCCGACCGGATTCCCTCCGGCCCGAACCGGGCCCCCGACCGGTAGACGACCGCGCCGTCGGTCGGAATGCCCACGATCGCGACGTCGACTTCCTCCAGATCGCGCACGTGCGGCAAGCGCATGAAGGTGCGAGGGCCCGAGAACCGCGGCGTCTCGAAGGCGTCCGGCGGTCCGTACCTCGGCATGCGGGTCGATTCTATGCCACGGTCGCCTCCGCCCCTCGGCCCCCTTCGAGTGCGGCACGGCAACGCCCGAGTGCGCGCTCGGCGCCCTCCGTGCCGCCGCCCTCGGCGCGGATCCACGACTCCGCGTCGGAGAGGAGCTCGCGGACCTCCACGAGCAGGACTGGTGAGGCCGCACCCTCCGCTCGCAAGGCATCGATCCGTTCTAGGCGTTCCAGAACGCGTGCGGCCTCATCCATAAGCCGACGGTAGTTGGAGAAAGCGCGCGAGTGGCGCGTGGGGTGAGCCGCATGAGTCGCGGCTCTGAAACGGAACGCGGCCGAGCCTAGGAGTCGAGTCTCCGGCACTCGCGCCAGTAGGCGAATGCCAGGAGCGCGATCCCCACGACGGCGACCGTGACCGTAATCCAGCTCGGCTGCAGAATCGGCAAGAGAATCCCGAAGGCGCCCGCGAGGAGAAGGAGCCGGCAGCGGCGGAGCCGGAGCAGCTCACCCCGGTTCATCCCGTTGCGACCACCCGTGCCGCGGTCGTCTGCGGCCGTGGCCGCACTCCTAGCAGCGCCTCGTCGAGCGCCGCGACGAGGGCCGGCCGGGAGTCGTGAAGGATCGTTTCGACCAACGCCCGGCGAACAGCTTCCTCGGCCCTCGCGCCCGGGCCGTCGCCGTCGACGAGTGCGCGCAATGCCGCCAGGAGCTCGCCACGCTCCCCGGCGTTGTCCCCGAGCAGGACCGCGGCTCTCATCGCTGCCGCCCAAGGGCCTTCGTCGCAGCCGAGGAGCGCTGTCAACGCCTCGCGCAGCTCGTCCGCCCGGACGGGTCCTTGCTGGAAGAGAGCGAGCTCCCACCGATCCAGCGCCTCGAGGATCTCCGAGTCGCTCGGCACCGCCGCCAGCCGCTCTTGCAGGCCGACCACGAGACGGGCCCGGAACGGATCGAGCCGGGTCGGCTCTCCCGGCGGTGTCTGGGCCGCCAGGGCGGGGACAGGCCGAACGTCGTACGGACGCCAGTCGAGGCGCTCGAAGATCACTGGCCCCGCCGAGATCGCACCCGGTGTTGCGAGCCGAAGCGCGGTGACCGCGCGGGAGATCTCCAGTGGTGCGTCGGGCACGCGACAAGCCGTGCCCTCCAGGTTGGTCTCGAGCTCGAGCACGAGCGTCCGGTCGATCTCCCGCCCGAAATCACGAGGCAGGAGGCGATTGGCCTCCGGCCAGGTCGACGCGAGCTCGCCCGCCGCGGCCGGGCGAACAGTCATCCCTCGACCAAGCTCGATCGCGCCCCCCGCCGTCAAGCCGACGAGCGGCGCAAGAGCGCCGTAGAGCCGCCGTTCGCCGAAGAGCGAGGCCTCCAGTTTGGCGTAGGCGTGCTCGAAGGCTGAGTCCTCCCAGTTGAAGCCGCCACAGGCTTCCGCAGTCGCGACGAGCAGCGGCACGAGGATGGTGCGTGTGAGCGCCTCGTCCTCGCCGACCCGCTCGCCTGCGTGGGCTTGCGCGAAGATCCCGGCCGCCGGCTCGTCCTTCAAGACGATGAGCGCATCGCGGGCGTCGTCGCGCTGAGCAAGCCGCTCGGCGCGGGACTCCACGAACGCACCGACGAGCGGCCGATACTCGTAGAGCGTCGGCCGGTTCGGCGTCGCGTGCTCCTCGAGTGCGACCGGGACGTCGGCTCCCCGCTCGAGCTCGAGCCCCAGCTCGAAGAACGCGCCGAGGCAGAATCCGCGAAGGCTATGGAGCAAGGCAGGGGAGCGGGGAATCGACGTGGCCACCGCCCGGAGTTACGCGCTGGTCATCCCCGTTCCTGCCTGGCAGCCCGGACACCAGTACGCCGTCCGTGCCCTTTCGCCCTGGGGCCGGGAGCGGATTGGCTCCCCACACCGCACGCACGGCCGCCCCACCCGGCGGTACGTCGCCCGCCTCGCGCGGGGTGCCTGCATCGCCCCAGCGGCAGCCTCGAGCAGGCGCCGGAGCTCGAGGTCCGAGAGCGAGAGAAGGGGCGCCCACGGGGAAAGCCCCGCCAGCCAGAGAGCCTCGGCCTTCCACATGTTCCCGATCCCGGCGACGAGCCGCTGATCCAGAATCGCTTCTCCGATCTCACGACCCTGGTCCGCCGCCCGCAGCCGCTCGACCATCCCGTCCACATCTGGCGGCGCTTCCATGATGTCCGGGCCGAGCCGTCGGACCTGCACGGGTGCCTTCGATCCGAGCTCGAGCACGGGGCCGTTCCACTGGACGGCCTTCCATTCGTCCCCACGCAGGACGAGCCACGGCCGCCCGGTCAGCTTCTCCTCCCCGCGGTGGACGTGCCACCGTCCCTTCATGCGCAGGTGACTTCGAAGGACTAGCCCGCCCTCGAACGTAAGGAGGAGGTTCTTGCCGACCGCCTCAACTCGCTCCAGCCGCTTTCCGTCCAACCGGTCGGCAAGCCCCAGGACGGCTGCCCGGGGGTGCGGCGTTTCGACGGAGACGATCTGCCCTTCGAGGACACGAACGCGGTCGGCTGCGCGACGAAGACTGTCTCCCTCCGGCATCCGTAAGAACGCTAGCTGGGCAGGTCCGGGCTCAGGCCCTGAGGATTGCGCGTCGCGGACCCGCGAGAAAGCCTGCCTCGACGAGCAGGGGCATGGCCTCGGTCTCGGCGACCGGACGGCCGTCAAAGCGCTCGACAGCGAGCCGCTTGAGCCCTGCCTTCCGCGCGTGAGCGACGAGTGCCGCGAGTGCGTCGCGAAGCCATTCGTCCTCCGGGTCGCGGAGAGGGACGATCGTCCGGCCGCCGCGCTCGACGAAGAGGGCGGCTTCGCCTCCGAGCAAGACGACGTAGGCGCCTGCCACGCGGGCAGCGCGCGAACCGGCACGCCGCGGCCACGGCACGGCCCCGCCGTACGGCTGAGCCGGGTCGGCCGCAGCGAGGACGAGAGCGTCCGTTCCCGCGCTCGAGTCCCGGAGCCGCTCGACTGCCCCTGGGAGCGCGAATTGAGCTCCCCCCAGGCCCTCAACGAAGTACCCACGACGGCAGACACCCAGTGTCTCGAGCTTGCGGAGCTCCTGGTAGACGACGCCGTAGCCACCCGGTACGCCTTCGGCCCGCACGCCGTCGCGCGTGACCACGCCCTGTCGCTCGAGCAAGAGCTCCGCCAGCGCGCGTGGCTCCGGCGCTCCGGGGAAGAGCCCTTCGGTCGTGGACCAGCGTCCCTGCGTCGCAGTGATGGCGTTCGCGCGACTTCGTGAAAACCGCCGAGGTCGTCGCTCCGCCCGAGGAGCCCGGAAGCGGCGCTCGGCCCGCAAGGGCTGCCAGGCGTCGTTTGAGATCTCTCCGGCCCAGACTAGATCCCAGAGCGCGGGCAGGGCGGTCTCCGCCTCGAGCTCTGCCTCGTGGAGCAGGTCGAACCAGAACAGTGCGCCACCGGCCAGAGCCGAGCGGATCGCATCGTGCGCCGGATCCGTCGGCGGCGGCAGCGCGGCCGGGCGGCCGAGGACCGGGGCGTCCTCACGGAAGAAGAGCGCAACTCGCTCGAGCCCAGCTCCGACCCACACCACCTCGCCGGATGCGCAGAGCTGGTCCAGCTGAGCAGGCTGAAAGCCGGGCACGCGGCGCGGAAGCACGTCGCGCTCCCACAGCCCCAACGGAAGCGAAAGGCCCTGCAGCGGCACGAGCGCTTCCCGGAGCGGCGACCTTCGATCGACGCCCTGCCACGCGGGCAGGAAGCGGCCGAGGGCGGATTGGTCGGTCGGCTCCACCTGCTTTCGCAGCGCGGCCAGGCTCGCACGGCGCAGGCGCCGGAGAACATCCGGATCGCACCATTCCCGCTCGCTTCCGCCCGGACGGAGCTCACCCCGAACGAGTCGTCCCTCACGCTCCAGGCTGGTCAGTTCCCTCTCGACACGCTCGAGTTGAAGAGCGAACCGCGCCGCCGTCTCCGCGCTGGTGAAAGGGCCACGCCCTCGGGCATAGCGGACGAGCAAGAAGCGAAGGGGCGCGTCCCCGGCTTCCAGGAAGGCGTCCGGAAGGCCGGAGGGAGGCATCGAGCCGAGCGCGTCTCGATAGCGGCCCGCATCCTCCGCCGCGATCAGACGCTCCTGGCCGCCCACTCGCACGCGGACCGCCCGCCGCTCCTCGACGAGTGGAGTTGCGAGCTCTTCCTGGAACTCGCCGGAGGCGACGTCGCCGCGGCGGAGGAGAAGATCGTGGAGCTGGTCGGGCGACCGCGGAGAGCCTCGGAGCTCCCCCTCGACCTGCTCGAGGGCGCGCGGATCGAGCAGGTCGCGCAGCTCCTCCTGCCCTAGAAGCTCCTTCAGGAGGTCACGGTCGAGCGCCAGGGCCTGTGCACGCCGCTCTGCCAGCGGGGTGTCGTCTTCGTACATGTAGGTCGCCACGTAGTCGAAAAGGAGCGACGAGGCGAAGGGCGACGCCCGGGGCGTCTCTACATTGACGATGTCGATCCGTCGGGACTGCAGCTCCCCAAGCACAGAGCGGAGCGAGGGCAGGTCGAACACGTCCTGGAGGCACTCCCGGAAGGTCTCGAGTATGACCGGGAACTCCGCGTAGCGACGGGCCACCTGCAGCAGCGCCTGAGCCTTGAGCCGCTGCTGCCACAGGGGCGTTCGCTGCCCGGGTCGGCGGCGTGGGATGAGAAGCGCCCGCGCGGCGTTCTCGCGAAAGCGCGCTCCGAAGAGCGCCGTTCCCGCGAGCTCCGCGACGACGAGCTCTTCGAGCTCGTCGGGGTTGATTAAGAGATCCTCGGTCCCCGGCGGGGCGTCGGCGTCCGGAAGGTGAAGCGCGATGCCGTCGTCGGACCAGATCGAGTTGACCTCGAGCCCGAGGGTGTCCCGCAAGCGGGCGGCCAGGGCGAGCGACCAGGGCGCGTGCACCCGGCCCCCGAAGGGGGTCAGGAGGCAGAGGCGCCAGTCTCCGATCTCGTCCCGGAAGCGCTCGACGACGATCGTGCGATCGGACGGAATCGCTGCGGTGGCCGCTTCCTGCTCCCGGAGAAAGGTCATGAGGTTCGCCGCCGCCCGGTCGTCGAGCACGTGCTCGCCGGTGAGCCGCGCGGTCGCCGCCTCGTCGTCGAGGGCCACGAGCTCACGGGCAGTGCGGCCGATCTCGCGTCCGAGCTCGAAGGGCCGGCCGATCCCCTCGCCCTTCCAGAAGGGGACCAAACCCGGGATCCCCGGCGCGGGGGAGACGAGCACGCGATCGCGTGTGATCTCCTCGATCCTCCAGGTCGACGCGCCGAGGAGAAACGTCTGCCCTTGACGGGCTTCGTACACCATCTCCTCGTCGAGCTCGCCGACTCTTCCGCCCCCTTCCACGAGATACACGCCGAAGAGCCCGCGATCAGGGATTGTGCCGGCGTTCGTGACTGCCAGGCGGCGCGCGCCTTCCCGCGCGCGGACGAGCCCTGCCACCCGGTCCCAGACGATCCTGGGGCGGAGCTCCGAGAACTCCTCCGACGGATAGCGGCCCGCCAGCATGTCGAGGACGTTCTCAAGCTGCGGGCGAGAGAGGTCACGGAACGGGTACGCCGCGCGGACGAGGTCGTGGAGCTCGTCGACGGATATCTCTTCGCGAGCTGCGACGGCGACGACCTGCTGCGCGAGGACGTCGAGCGGGTTCCGGACGATGCGGGTCTCCTCGATCGCACCCTCAGTCATGCGCCGCGCGACGACCGCCGACTCGAGCAGATCAGCGCGGAACTTCGGGAAGATGCGTCCCTTCGATGGCTCCCCGAGACGGTGTCCCGCCCGGCCTACGCGCTGCAGTCCGGTGGCGACGGATTTTGGCGACTCCACCTGGACGACGAGATCGACGGCCCCCATGTCGATTCCCAGTTCGAGCGAGGACGTGGCCACGAGCGCCGGGATCTCCCCCCTTTTGAGGAGTTCCTCAACCTCGACGCGCTGCTCGCGGGCCAGCGAGCCGTGATGAGCCCGCGCGATCTCGCGCTCCGCAAGCTCGTTCAACCGGAGGGCCAACCTTTCCGCGAGGCGGCGATTGTTCACGAACACGATCGTCGACCGGTGCTCCTCGACGAGCTTGAGCAGCGCCGGGTAGATCGACGGCCAGATCGAATTGCCCTCGCCGGGCTCTCTCATGTCCTCCACCGGCACGACGACCCGCAGGTCGAGCTCCTTCCGCGTGCCCGCATCCACGAGCTCGATCGCGCGGCCTCCCGACACGAAGCGGCCGATCTCGTCGAGGGGGCGCTGCGTCGCTGAGAGGGCGATCCGCTGCACGGCCTCGGCTACGAGGCGCTCGAGGCGCTCGAGGCTCAAGGCGAGATGAGCCCCGCGTTTCGAACCGGCGACGGCGTGTACCTCGTCGAGGATCAAAAACCGGACCGTGCGAAGCATCTCGTGTGCCTGAGAGGTCAACATGAGGAAGAGCGATTCCGGCGTGGTGATGAGGATGTCGGGGGGCTTCCGCAGCATCGCGGCCCGCTCTTTGGGCGGAGTGTCACCCGTGCGAACCGCGACCTCGAGCGGGGAGCCGATGCCCGCGAGCGGGCCCCGCAGGTTTCGCTCGACGTCGTAGTTGAGGGCCTTCAAAGGGCTCACGTAGAGCACTTGCACGCCCTCGCCGGGCTTTGCCTGGTCGATGGCCCAGAGAAACGCTGCGAGTGTCTTCCCGGAGCCTGTCGGTGCCTGAATGAGCGTGTGCGCCCCCGACGCGATCGCGGGCCATCCGCGAGCTTGCGCCGGCGTGGGACCGTCGAAGGTCTGCTCGAACCAGGTGCTGACCGCGGGGGAGAACTGAGCCAGTGGCTTCACAGATCCAGATTACCCCTGCGCCCGGGGGCCGCGAGCCACCTCGAAGGAGGCTCTTGCGAGCCCAGTCACAGGGTTACTCGCGCGCGTCGAAGACAGGTGTACCCGGCCTCCTCCCCGGTCTCGAGCGTAGCCGGGAAAAGCGCGCACGTGGCGCACGGACCGCGACGAGCCAGTCCCGGAGCGATGACGCTTCTGAGCGGGCGTAGAATCAGGGAATGGCAACGACTCGACCCGAACGCCTTCACTTCACGGAGAACGACGAAGCGGACGAGCTGCTCGCTCGCGAGCCCTTGGCACTCCTGATCGGTTTCGTCCTCGACCAGCAGGTCCCGGTGCAGAAAGCTTTCTCCTCCCCGCTCGTCCTTCGGTCACGTCTCGGCGGGCTCGACGCGCACGCGATCGCACAGCTGGATCCGGCCGAGGTCGAGCGCGTCTTTCGCGAGCGGCCCGCACTCCACCGGTTTCCAGGCTCGATGGCGGCGCGTGCCCAAGAGCTCTGCGCGACGCTCGCCGATGATTACGACGGCGATCCGGAGCGCATCTGGGCCGACGTGTCCGACGCCGGCGAGCTGGAGCGCCGGCTTCTCGCCCTACCGGGAATCGGCCCCATGAAGGTCAAGACGATCATCGCCGTTCTGGCCAAGCGGTTCGGCGTCCGGCCTCCGGGCTGGGAAGAGCGTGTGCCGAGGCACCCGACGCTCGGGGATGTCGATTCGACGGAGGCGCTCCTGGCCTATCAGGCGCGGAAGCGAGCTCACAAGGCCGCACGCCGGGCCGAGGCCGCCGCTGCGCAATCCGAATCGCCCTCGCCCCACTAGTTCCGGGCAAGCGATACGGGAGGTTCCATGCCTAGAAGGTCGATATTCGCTACGGCCACGGCTGTTCTCGCGCTCACGGCCGTTGTTGCAGGCTGCGGTGGGAGTGACGACGAGAGCTCCGACAATACGACGGCGGGCTCAAGCGACGGCGGGATGACGGTCACGGTGACGCTCGACGAGCAGAATGGCTCCGGCGAGTCCGGGACCGCGACGCTGACCGCTGAGGGCGCGAGCACCAAGGTCGTGCTCGAGCTTGAGAACCCCGCCTCGCCCGACCCGCAACCGGCGCACATCCACAAGGGAACGTGCGCGGAACTCGACCCGACGCCGGCCTATCCGCTGACGAACGTCGAGGGCGGGAACTCGGAGACGACCGTGAAGGTGGCGCTGGCCGAACTGGAAAGCGGCGACTTCGCGATCAACGTCCACAAGTCGGAGCCGGATATCAAGACCTATGTCTCCTGCGGCAACATCGGCGAAGGAGGTGGCTCCGACAGCGGCTCCGGC
>DATHAG010000142.1:0-5311 GCA_035296825.1 Gaiellaceae bacterium
GCGCCTCGTCCAGGTCCTCGGCCGTGGAGGCGGCCGCAATCGCGCTTAACGCCTCGTTTTCGAGCTGGGCCGCGTCCATCGGGCGAGCGTATCATCGGCCCATGAGCGTCTCTCGCCTTCGGCTCGCTCCCGCGGAGGAAACCATGTTCCTCCCGCCCGCCCCGTTCTTTGACGCGCCAAAGGTTGGCCAATGAGCGCCTACGATCCGTTCGCGGGGATCTACGACGAGTGGGCGGCCGTGATGACCGAGGACGTCGCCTTCTACGTCCAGCTCGCTCGGGAGGCGGAGGGCCCGATCGTGGAGCTCGGGGTCGGGACCGGCCGGGTTGCGATCCCGGTGGGGCGGGAGAGCGGACGCCCCGTGCTTGGGATCGACTCCTCGCCCGCAATGCTCGAGCTGGCCCGGCGGGCCGCCGCCGACGCCTCAGTTGAGGTCGAGCTCCGCGAGGGCGACATGCGCGAGCTCACGCTGGAAGAGCCCGCCGCGCTCATCTACTGCCCCTTCCGGGCTCTCCTTCATCTGCCGACCTGGGGAGACCGCCGCCGGCTCTTCGAACGGGTCGCCGCCTCGCTCCACCCCGGCGGACGCTTCGCCTGGAACTCGTTCGTCTTCAACCCCGCGATCGCCGCCGGAAGCGACGGCGTCGCGAAGCCTCATGCCCCGGGGTCCAAGATCTGGGAATACGTCAAGCACGCGCCGGGCGACAACCGAGTCGACGTGACCGCTTTCGTCGGCGGCCCGAGGGCGGATCCCAGAAATGTTTCCCTCTGGTGGGTCACCCGCTCCGAGTGGGAAGGCCTGCTCGACGTCTCCGGGCTCGAGACGGAGGCGCTCTACGGCTGGTTCGACCGGAGGCCATTCGATGACGAGAGCCCAGAGTTCGTCTGGGTTGCCAGGAAGCCGACCTGAGCACCTACGACGCGATCGCCGAGCTCTATGACGCCTGGAGCCGAAGCGTCACCGAGGATGTCGAGTTCTACGTCAATGCGGCCCGCAAGGCCGGCTCGCCTGTGGTCGAGCTCGGAGTCGGAACCGGGCGGATCGCGGTTCCGACCGCGCGGGCGGGCGTGCGCGTTATCGGTGTCGACTCCTCGGAGGGAATGCTGGAGGTTTGCCGGCGGCGGGCGATGAAGGCGGGGGTCTCCGAGCTCCTCGAGCTCCGGGTCGGGGACCTCACCGATCCGCCGGTGTCCGAGCGCGTCGCGCTCGTCACGTCCCCATTCCGGGCGCTCCTGCACCTGAAATCCGATCCGGACCGGCTGACCTCGCTGCGAGCCGCGCGCGAGCTCCTCCTCGCCGGCGGACGCTTCGTCTTCGACGTCTTCGCGCCGGGTGAAGACGACATCAAGGAGACGGACGGACGCTGGCTCGAGCGCGAGCCGGGGATCTGGGAGCGCGCCGACTGGGATTCAGAGGCGCACGTGCTCACGCTCTCAGTGCGGGGAAACGACGGTGAAACGACGATGGAGCTTGCCTGGCTTCGGCCCGAGCGCTGGCGCGAGCTGCTCGAGGAGGCAGGGTTCAATATCGTCACGAGCTACGGCTGGTTCGACCGGCGGCCGTACACCGGTGGCGAGGACACCGTCTGGGTCGCAGAGCGCTAGGAGATCGTCCCATTAGCGTTCCTTCAGGCGCCGGCTCGAGCTCTTCTGAGGCTAGCGGCCCCATCCTTCAGGAGGGTCGATGCGACGGTGCTCGACGTGCCAATACTCCCGCAGCTCCTCGCAGCGCCCGTCCTCCGCAAAGCGGAGGACGAGGCAGCCCGGGAGGGTGATCTCGTCTTCGCCCTCGCGCATCGTCGTCCACCACTCGACCGCGACCTTCGAGCCGGCCTCGATCGGCTCCCCGACTCTCACCTGGGTCTCCCGCTGCGACGAGGTGACCGCCCTCCAGTACTCACGGATCCCGTCCGAGCCGATGCTCGGGGGCCGGAAGGGCGAGGACCGGTAAACGGCGTCCTCCGTGAAGAGCGCCACTGCCGCATCCACGTCGGCCCGCTCCCAGGCGCGCCGGTAGGCCTCAAGCCATTCCCGCCTGGTCACCGGCTCAGTCTACGACGCCTAAGCTCGTAGAGGGCGACGGCTCCCGCGACGGCGACGTTCAGCGACTCGGCCGCGGGCTCCTGCGGGATCGTCACGCGCTCCTCACAGCTCTCGAGCAGCTCGGGTGGAAGCCCTTCGCGCTCCGCCCCGAGGACGAATGTGCCCTCGCCCAGCCTGGCCTCCCAGAGTGGTTGCCCTCCGGACGCGACTAGGGCGAACCACGGCCGCGGCGCCTCGTCGAGACGTCCGATCGGGACGCGGAACACGGCCCCGGCCGAAGCACGCAGGGCCTTGGGCGCGGTCGGATCTGCCGAGCCGCGCGAGAGTGCCACGAAAGCCGGTCCGAGTGCGTCTGCAGTCCGAAGAAGGGTGCCCAGGTTGCCCGGGTCGGCGACGTGCCAGAGGCCCAGCCCAATCGGCGCAGCGAATCCTCGCGGAAGGTCGGCCTGCCGGAAGACTGCGATCACGCGTGGCGGATGCCCGAGCGTGGACAGCTCGGCCATGAGGGCCGGCTGAACCTCCTCCGCCTTCCTCAGCCGGTCGGCCAGCACCGGTCGCTCGGCGTCGACGAGCGCCTCAACCGGCTCGATCCCAGCATCGAGGGCGGCCTCGACCAGATCCTCTCCTTCGCAGACGAACAGGCCGAGCTTTTCGCGCTGGCGTCGTCCCACGAGCTTCCGCACCAGCTTCAGCCGGGCATTGGACGCCGAGGTGATCACTGGAGCCACTCCAACCTGTTCGCGTGGCCGTCGAGCTTCGCGAGCCGGCGCCGCTCTCCCCCCGGCCACGTCTGGAGCTCGAGCACGAAGACGTAGTACCCGGGGGTCTCCTCGACCGACTCGTACGAGAGCCAGGCGAGCGGCCCCTGGCTCCCCGCCTCCTCGATCTTCTCACGCAACCGCTTCCTGGTGTCTCGGGGCAGATAGACGACCGAGGCGGAGTGGTAGACGACCGTGAGGGCGTCCTCTGGACGGTCGGTAAGCACCCTCGGCAGGAGCTCGACGTAGTCCCCCCGAATGAGCTCGGGAGGGTTCCTTCGCACCACTTCGACCGCGCGGCGGAGGCGTTCGATCCGCTCAGGCTGGTCGGCCCAGACGAACGCCTCGAGGAGCTTCGCGCCCGCCTCGTCCGTGACGTCGACCGGATGGCGGTCGATCCCGAGGCGTCGGACGACCTCGACGTCTCGCTCCAAGAGCTCGGCGGGGGGACCGCCTCGGGCCGAGCCGGAAAGCTCGATCGGTGCGTCAGCCGGCCCCCAGACAGCGTCGGGGTAGCGGTAGCGATAGTGATCCCAGAAGAGGTTGAGCCCGGCGCTCGGCCCGAGCTCCACGAGCGAAAGCCTGCGATTACGATCCGCAGCCGAGAGGAACCCGGGCAGGAGACCCCAGCAACGCTGAACCTCGTTCGTCTGGACCGGCTGCTCGGCCACGAAGCGCCTGAGCTCGTCCGCATAGCTCTCGAGCACCTCCCCGAACGACGACCAAGGATCCTTGGACTTGCCGGTGAGCGCGAGGTGGTGAACCCCGGCAAAGACCTGGAGCGGCACCTCCCACCTCGGCTTGTGGTCGGCCGCGATCCGGACGAGGCGCGGGTCGTCCGCGTACTCACGCGCGAGGCGCGCGTAGAGCGGAGAGCCTCCCTGCTCGAAGTCGTCCGCCATGCGGCGGAAGACCTCCGGGATGGGCTCGCGGTCGCTCAGGCTTCGAGGGCTGCTTTGGCCTCGGCCGCGATCTTGGAGAACGCCGCCGGGTCGCTGACCGCGATGTCCGCGAGCACCTTCCGGTCCAGGTCGATCTCGGCCTTCCGGCAGCCGCTCACGAACTGGTTATACGACAAGCCTTCGCGCCTCGCAGCTGCATTGATCCGGATGATCCAGAGGCGACGAAAGACCCGCTTTTTGTTCTTCCGGTCGCGGTAGGCGTAGTTGTCGGAGTGGAGGAGCTGCTCCTTCGCCTTCCGATACGAGACGCTGCTCTGCCCGACGTAGCCCTTGGCTTGCTCGAGGACCTTCCGGCGCTTCTTGCGCGCGTGGACTGACCGCTTTACACGAGCCATTTGACTCCCCCTTCTCCGTCAGAGTCCGAGGAGGCGCCGCGCCTCGCGTTCGTCTTGCTTCGCGATCTCGTGATCGGTCGCGAATGCGCGCTTGCGCTTGGCGCTCTTCTTTTCCAGGTTGTGACTCTTCATCGCGTGCCGGCGCAGGATCTTCCCCGTGCCGGTGACCTTGAAGCGCTTCTTCGCTGAGCTATTGGTTTTCTGCTTGGGCACCTTGTGCTGCTCCTACCTCTGCTTGTGCTTTCGTTTCGGGCTCCTGAGCCGGCGCTTGCTCGGCGGCTGCTGCTGCTTCGGGCTGGGCTACCGCTTCCTGCTGTTCCTGTGCCTGGGCTGCCTGTCCGACGCTCTTGTTCGGTCCGAGAACCATGACCATGTTCCGGCCGTCCTGGAGCGGAGGGGACTCGATCTGGCCGATTTCCTTGACATCTTCCGCGAGTCGCATGAGGAGATCACGGCCGCGCTCCGGGTGGCTCTGCTCCCGGCCGCGGAACATGATCGTCACCTTCACCTTGGCTCGCTGCTTCAGGAAGCGGATGACGTGCCCCTTCTTCGTCTCGAAGTCGTGGACTCCAATCTTCGGGCGTAGCTTGATCTCCTTGACGTTGATCGAGACCTGGTGCTTTCTCGCGGTCTTGGCCTTCTGCTCCTGCTCGTACTTGTACTTGCCGTAGTCCATGATCCGGCAGACCGGTGGATCGGCGTTCGCCGCCACCTCGACCAGATCGAGGTTCTTCGAGAACGCATACTCGAGCGCCTCGTCCCGCGTCTTGATCCCGACCTGCGAACCGTCCGAGTCGACCAGCCGTACCTTCGGCACCCTGATCCCCTCGTTGATGCGGGTCAGGTCTTGAACCGGACGCGGTGGCTCGGGTCTCCGCCGCGGCCTCACTGATGCTTCACCAAGCTCGTGCGATCCTCTCTCTCAAACGACAAAAAGCTGCGTGCGGCAGCTCCGTCAACCCTCGTTGCTCGGTTGAACCTCCGAGAAGCCCAGGGCTCCGGAGGTGAGGAGAAACGGCGCTCCTGCTTGCAGGGGTCAGAGTGTACCAGCGCCGCGCAGCTCGTCGAGGAGCGCGTCCAGGGAGACTGTGGACTGCTCGCCGTGGCGGTGGCGAAGGGCCAGCGAGTCCCGCGACTCCCGGTCTCCGTAGACGACCACGTAGGGGATCTTCTCGATCTCCGCTTCCCGGATCCGCTTGCCGA
The DNA here is from genome assembly GCA_035296825.1 of Gaiellaceae bacterium. GTDB lineage: Bacteria > Actinomycetota > Thermoleophilia > Gaiellales > Gaiellaceae > DASQGA01. Next base: position 5,302 of record DATHAG010000142.1, read on the forward strand.
GGGTCTCGTC
>DATHAG010000143.1:0-2007 GCA_035296825.1 Gaiellaceae bacterium
CGTTGGCCCCCGGATCTTCTCGCGAGGCGAGGTTCAGCTCTCCGCGCGCGGCTTTCCGAGCTTCCGCACCGGGCTGCTGGGCCGCCGCTCTCTTCTGACTCGCCTCCTGGTGCGGGCGCGACGCTATCCGGCGGAGTTCCGACGCGTCCCACCCGGAGGCGGCCCGGTCGATTGGGTCTCCGGCGCCTGCATGCTGGTTCGCCGGTCGGCGTTCGACAGCGTTGGCGGCTTCGACGAGGGGTATTGGATGTATTGGGAGGACGCCGACCTCTGCCGGCGGCTCGTCGACAAGGGCTGGCAGGTGCACTTCGAGCCTGCGGCCGTCGTTCATCACGCCACGGGCGCGAGTGGGACGAGCGCGCGCACGATCAGAGCCTTCCATGAATCCGCGGCGCGCTTCGCGACGCGCCACATCGCCAGAACGGCGCTCGAGCGAAGCCTGGTCCGGGGCGTGCTCGAGACGAGAACATGGGTCGTGCTTTGGATGTTCCGGCGCTCGGGGATCACGACGAGCAATGACGGACCGACACGCGTGCTGAGGGTGATTGCCAGGTTGAACGTCGGCGGCCCGGCGATCCAGGCGATCACGCTCTCCAGGCTGCTCGAGGAGCATGATTACGAGACGGTCCTCGTCCGCGGGCGCGAGGGCGAGCGAGAGGGCTCGATGGACGCGCTCGCCGACGAGCTCGGCGTGACGCCGGTGGAGCTCCCGACGCTGAAGCGGAACATCGGCATCGGCGACCTGGCGTCACTCGCGTTTCTCGTCCAGCAGATCCGCACGTGGCAGCCGCAGATCCTGCATACCCACGCGGCTAAGGCAGGAGCCCTGGGGCGGATCGCAGGACTGCTCGCCCTCGGCCGCAGGCCGCCCGTGATCGTCCACACCTTCCACGGCCACGTGCTGACGGGCTACTTCCATCCCCTGATCTCGGCCGCCTTCGCCGCGATCGAGCGGGCCCTCGCTCGGTACACGACCTGCCTAATCGCCGTTTCGGAGGAGGTCCGGGCTGATCTCGTCCGCCTCGGCGTGGCGCCACCCGAGCGGATCGTGGTGTTGCCGCTCGGGTTCGATTTCTCCCCCTTCGACGCCGGCGCCGACGAACGGCGCGAGCGCCGCGAAGCGCTCCGGTCCGAGCTCGGGATTCCGCTCGATGTGAAGCTCGTCACGATCGTGGCTCGGCTGGAGCCGATCAAGCGCGTCGACCGGTTCCTTCGGGTCGCGAATCGGATCGAGAGCTCGCCGGACACGTGGTTCCTCGTGGTCGGCGACGGAGCGCTGCGGGAGGAGCTCCAGGAGGCGCCGGAAGCAAGGCGGCTCGGCGAGCGTGTCGTCTGGGCCGGCCTGCGCAGCGACATGCCCGACGTATATTTCGCGAGCGACATGGTCGCCGTGACCTCAGACAACGAGGGCACGAACGTCAGCGCGATTGAAGCGCAGGCTGCCGGCCTGCCCGTCGTCACGACGCGGGTGGGGGGCATGGCCAGCGTCGTCGCCGACGGCGAGACTGGGTTCCTCGCGGAGCCGGAGGATGAGGAGGGCTTCGCGCGAGCGCTCGAGTTGCTTCTGCATGACGACGAGCTGAGGGAGAATCTGGGCCGAGCGGGATCGGAACGGGCTCGCACAAGGTTCACGGTCGACCGACTCGTCGACGATGTCGACACGCTCTACACGCGGCTGGTTGCAGGTGCAACCCTGCCGGTGGCCATTCAGACGGCCGACATGGTCGCGTTGCAGACGGGCGACGGCCGGGAGGCGCCGTAGCAACCGCTGACACCGTCCCGGCGTCGGAGCTTCTGCTGGCGATCATGCGTTGCCTCGAATGCCACGGCCCGCTCGCGTCCGCCGGACCCGAGGCGTTTCACTGCCCCGGTTGTGGGACCGAGTACCCCGTTGTGGCGGGTTCGCCGGTCATGCTCCACACCGGAGGGAACAAGGGGTCAGAGGTGGAAGATGAGCTGCGCCGGCGAACCGCGGAGAGCTTCGCCTACGAGTGGGAGCATTTCGGC
>DATHAG010000144.1:0-9284 GCA_035296825.1 Gaiellaceae bacterium
TCGTACTGCTTGCGCTTCGCCGGATCGCTCAGGACGTCGTAGGCACCCTGGATCTCCTTGAAGCGCTCCTCGGCCTCGGTGTCGCCCGGATTCGCGTCTGGATGATGCTTTCGGACGAGCTTCCGGTGCGCCTTCTTGATGTCGCTGGCGGATGCGGTCTTCGGGACGCCGAGGACCTCGTAGAGATCCCTCATCCGCTCCCCTGCGAGATCACGACGCGAGCCGGCCTGAGTACCCGGTCACCGAGTCGGTATCCCTTCTGGAGCACCTCGATGACGGAACCCTCTTCCGCCTCGGACGGCTGCGTCAGCAGCGCCTCGTGGACGTGCGGGTCGAACTTCCCGTCAGTCTCGATCTCGTGGAGACCTTCTCGCTCGAGCGCAGAGCGAAGCTCGCGCGCGACGAGCGCAACGCCCTCGGCGAGCTTCGCCTCTTCATGCTGCTCGCCCGCCTCGAGCGCACGCTCGAGGTTGTCCAATACGGGGAGCAGCTCCTTCACCAGCCGCTCGTGTGCGCGCGCGGCCAGGCTTTCCTGGTCGCGCGCGACACGCTTGCGGTAGTTGTCGAAGTCCGCCGCCACCCGCTTCAGGTGGTCGACAGCCTCGTCCCGTTCGGACTCGAGGAGCGCCATGCGCTCCTCGAGTCCCGCGTCTCTCTCGGAGGTCTGCTCCGAGGCTGGGCCGCTGGTCTTTTCCTCGGAAGAGGCCATTACGAGTGCTTGGCCCCTTCCTCTTCGTCAATGACCTCGTAGTCGGCGTCCTCCACGACCTCGTCGTCACTTGCCCCGCCGCCGTTACCGTCTCCGCCGCCGGGAGTGGAAGCTGCCTGCTCCGTCTGCACCTTCTCGTAGACGGCCTGGGCGAGCTTGTGCGAGGCCTCCATGAGCTGCTCGGTCTTCGCCTTGATCTCGGAGACATCCGAGCCGTCGAGGACCTGGCGCAGGTCTTCGAGCCGGGACTCGATCGTCGAGATGGTCTCCTCGTCGAGCGAGTCGCGGTGCTCCTGGAGGCTCTTCTCGGTCGAGTACGCGAGCGACTCGGCCTGGTTCTTGGCGTCTGCCAGCTCGCGCAGGCGACGGGCCTCGTCGGCGTGCGACTCCGCCTCCTGGATCAGCTGCTGGACCTCCTCCTCCTTGAGGCCCGAGCCGCCCTCGATCCGGATCTGCTGCTGATTCCCGGATCCGAGGTCCTTCGCCGACACGTTGATGATCCCGTTCGCGTCGATATCGAACGTGACCTCCACCTGAGGCATGCCCCGAGGCGCCGGCGGGATGCCGACGAGCTGGAACTTGCCGAGCGTCTTGTTGAACGAAGCCATCTCGGACTCGCCCTGGAGGACGTGAACCTCGACCGAGGGCTGGTTGTCCTCGGCCGTCGTGAAGGTCTCCGACTTCTTCGTCGGGATGGTCGTGTTGCGATCGATCAGCTTCGTGAAGACGCCGCCCTTCGTCTCGATCCCGAGCGAGAGCGGAGTCACGTCGAGGAGGAGGACATCCTTGACCTCGCCCTTCAGGACCCCCGCCTGGATAGCCGCGCCGATTGCGACGACCTCGTCCGGGTTGACGCCCTTGTGCGGGTCCTTGCCGATCAGCTCCTTCACCTTGTCCTGGACGGCAGGCATGCGCGTCATGCCGCCGACGAGGATCACGTGATCAATCCCGTTCGCGTCGAGGCCGGCGTCCTTGAGCGCCTGCTTCGTCGGGCCGACGGTCCGCTCGACCAGGTCTGCGGTGAGCTCGTTGAGCTTCGCACGCGTTAGCTGGAGATCGAGGTGCTTCGGGCCCTCCTGCGTCGCGGTGATGAACGGCAGGTTGATCTGCGTCGACATAGTCGACGAAAGCTCGATTTTGGCCTTCTCGGCGGCCTCATAAAGCCGCTGCAGGGCCATCTTGTCCTGCGCCAGGTCGATGCCCTGCTCGCGCTTGAACTCGGCCACCATCCAGTCGACGATCGCCTTGTCGAAGTTGTCGCCTCCCAGGTGGTTGTCACCGTTGGTCGCCTTCACTTCGAAGACGCCCTCACCGAGCTCGAGGACGGAAACGTCGAAGGTGCCGCCGCCGAGGTCGAACACGAGAATCGTTTGGTCTGACTCCTTGTCGAGGCCGTAGGCCAGTGCCGCAGCGGTCGGCTCGTTGATGATGCGAATGACGTTCAGCCCGGCGATCTTGCCGGCGTCCTTCGTGGCCTCCCGCTGGGCGTTGTTGAAGTACGCGGGCACGGTGACGACCGCGTCGGTGACCGAGTCGCCCAGGTAAGCCTCGGCGTCGGTCTTGAGCTTCTGGAGGATCATCGCGGCGATTTCCGGCGGCGAGTAGTCCTTCCCATCCACCTTGACCCTCGCGTCCCCGTTCGGGCCCCCGACGACCTCGTACGGGACGATCTTCTGCTCCTCGGCGACCTCAGAAATCTTCCGGCCCATGAACCGCTTGATCGAGAAGATCGTGTTCTGAGGGTTGGTCACCGACTGGCGCTTCGCCGGTGCTCCGACGAGACGCTGTCCGTCCTTCGTGAACGCGACGACGGAAGGCGTCGTGCGCCCACCCTCGGCGTTTGGGATAACCGTCGGTTCGCCGCCCTCGAGCACCGCCATGCAAGAGTTCGTCGTGCCGAGGTCGATACCAATTGTTTTTGCCATGTGGTCCTTCCTTCGTGGTTGCAGAAAGAAAATCTGAGTGGGATTGTATCAAGGCCTGCACTACCCAAGCGTGCCGATCAGGGCATTCGACCCAAAGCGCCGCGAGCACTAACCGCCGCCGCTGACGACCTGGAGCGTCCCGAGCGACGGATCCGAGCAGTACGCGAGGCGCGTTCCCGCGGCCGCCGCCTCACGGAGCGCGTCCACGAGCCGCGCCGTCACGACCTCGCCCGGGGCGAGCGCCGGAATGCCCGGCGGATAGGGCGCAACGGTCTCTGCCGCGACTCGCCCCACCGCACGATCGACCGGCACGGTCTCACGCGGTGCGAAAAACGCCTCGCGTGGGCTCATGCCCACCTCGGGCTCGATGCTCCAGACGATGCTTGCCCCGCCGGGCTCCCGTGGTGTCCCGCGGCGGCGCTCGAGGGCGCGCAGAAGGGCGTTGGCAAGGCGTTCGACGGTCTCCTCCGTGTCGGCGATCGTGAGGAGCGGGATGAGCGTGTCACGGTTCGCCAGCTCGAGGCGAATCCCCTCGCTCGCGAGGTCGTCCTCGACCTCGAGGCCGTCAACCCCGGTCGCCGCAAGCGCCAGCACGAGCTTCGTCGGGTCCTCGGAGTCGACGACGGTGAGGCCCTCGACGCCGGCCATCCGGTTGCGGAAGCCGGCGGCCAACTCGAGCGTCCTGCCGAGGAGCTCCTCGCCACGCGTCGCCATGAGGCACCGGGCCCGGTCGAGGCTCGCGAGGATGGCTGCCGAAGGGCTGGTCGTGTGCAGGAGATCGAAGGCTTCGCCGACGCGGGCCAGGTCGAGCCGCCCGCCCCGTGCGAAGAGGTAGGCGCCCTGCGTGAAGGAGGTCAGCGTCTTGTGCGCAGATACGACCATGGCGTCTGCGCCGAGGGTGAGGCTGTGCGCCGGGAGCCCGGGGTGGAAGCCGAAATGCGCCCCCCACGCCTGGTCGACGATGAGCGGGAGACCCGCTTCATGGCTCAGCCCTGCGAGCGCGGCCACGTCGCTGACGACGCCGACGAAGGAGGGCTCGACGAGGACGACCGCCTGCGCGTCCGGGGCGACGGCCAGCGCCGCGGCCAGCGCCTCGGCCCGGATCCCGTGCGCGAGCCCGGTGCGGCGGTCGATCTCGGGCCGCATCCAGACGGGTTCGAGCCCGGCGAGGACGAGCCCGGCGAAGACCGACTTGTGGAGGTTTCGGGAGACGATCACACGCTGCCCGGGCTTTGCCGACGCGAGCGCGAGGGCCTGGTTTCCCTGCGTCGAGCCGTTCAGGCAGAAGCGACAGAGGTCGGCGTTCCAGAGCTCCGCAGCCAGACCCTCTGCTGCCGTCAGATAGCCGCCCCGCGTGTGGAGGTCGTCGGCCCCCGACGACAGTGGGAGATCGTGGCGCAGGAAGTCGTCGGCCAGGTGAGGCGCGCGCTTGTGGCCGGGAGTCGTGAAGGGCGCGATGCGTCCGTCGGCGAGAAATGCCTCGGCGGCGTCAGCGAGCGGGGTCTCGGCCTGGTCCATGGCCAGGTGTTTCTACCGGATGGGGCTCGAACCGTCCGCTTGGATGGTCAACCCTCTAAGGCGGAGGTCGGACCTCGGACACCGGCTCAGCCGAGCTGCGCCTGAGGCCCCGCCCGGGTTCCGTGACCCGATTCGACGTCCCGACGATCAGGGCGACCGAGACAACGATCGCAGCGCCGGCCGCCAGCATCGAGAGGGAGATTTCCTCCCCCAGCAGCGCCCAGCCGAGGAACACCGCCACGATCGGGTTCACGTACGCGTAGGTCGCGACGAGGGACGTCGGCGCCGCGCGCAGGAGCCAGACGTACGCGCTGAACCCAAGCAGCGTGCCGAAGACGACGAGGTAGGCGACCGCGGCGACTGCCTCCGGCGTGAACCGCGCCTCGCCGAGCTCGCCGGTCGCTGCCGCGACGGTAGTGAGGAGTACGCCGCCGCAGAGGGCGGCGAGCCCGGCCGCGACGATCGGACGCCGCGGGAGCGGCGCGCCCCGCGAGTAGAGGGACCCTGCCGCCCAGGCGAACGCGGCAAAGACTGCGATCGCGGCGCCGACTCGGTCGATGCGCCCCTCGCCGAAAGGATCGACGAGCAGGGCAAGGCCCAGGAAGCCGGTCACGAGCCCGAGTCCTGCAAGCCGATGTAGCCGCTTCCCGAAAACGACCCGGTCGAGCAGGGCGACCCAGAGCGGGATGCTGCCCATGAGGAGGGCCGAAACGCCCGACGGCACCGTCTGCTGCGCCCAGGCAAGGCCGCCGTGCCCGGCGAGGAAGAGCGCCCCTCCGAAGATCGCCGCGGCGCCGAGCTGGCGCCCGGCGATGCGGTCGCCGACGCGATCGCCACGCGGCAAGGCCCAGGCGAGCAGGAGCCCGCCGGCAACCAGGTGCCGGATTCCCATGGACAGAAACGGCGGGAGGTCGCGAACCGCAACGGTGACGGCCATGAAGGTCGAGCCCCAGACGAGGTAGATCGTCGCGAGGCCGAGCCAGACCTTCGTCTCGAGAGTTGGCACGCGAAGAGCATGACGGTCCCGGGTAGGCTGAACGCGTGGAGCAGCTGAAAGACAGCTTCGGCCGCGCGATCAAGAGCGTCCGCGTCTCGGTCACGGACAAGTGCAACTTCCGCTGCACGTACTGCATGCCCGCGGAGGGCCTCCAATGGCTGCGCCGAGACGAGATCCTCTCGTTCGAAGAGATTCAGCGCCTGGTCGGGATCATGGCCGCAATGGGCGTGGACGAGGTTCGCCTCACGGGCGGCGAGCCACTCGTACGGCGCGACCTCCCCACACTCGTCGAGATGCTCGCGAAGACGCACGGCGTGGCAGACCTCTCGCTGACGACGAACGGCGTCCTCCTCGATCGGCTCGCAGGGCCGCTCGTCGAGGCCGGACTGCGGCGACTCAACGTCTCGCTTGACTCGCTCTCCCACGTTCGTTTCGCGGAGATCACGCGACGTGACGCCCTCGATCAGGTCCTCCGCGGGCTCGAGGAAGCCGAGCGCCACCCGGAGCTTCGCCCCATCAAGGTGAACTGCGTCGCGATCAGGGGGTTCACGGAGCAGGAGGTGCCGGCTCTGGCCGAGCTCGCCCGTCGGAAGCCCTACGTCGTCCGCTTCATCGAGTTCATGCCGCTCGACGCGGACGAGCGCTGGGATGCCGACCAGGTGCTCGCCGGCGAAGAGATCCGAGCTCTGATCGAGGAGCACTGGCCGCTCGTCGAGATCCCCGCCAAGCCCTCGTCCACCGCTCGGCGGTTCCGCTTCGCCGACGGCGCCGGCGAGGTCGGCTTCGTGAACCCCGTCTCGGAGCCGTTCTGCTCGACCTGCGACCGGATCCGGATGACCGCCGAGGGGCAGCTCCGCACGTGTCTCTTCTCGCGCGAGGAATGGGACCTGAAGACGCCGATGCGCGCCGGCGCGACAGACGCCGAGCTCGAAGCGTTGATCCGCCACGCCGTGAACCACAAGGAGCTCAAGCACAAGATCAACGAGCCCGGATTCGTGCGCGCGAGCCGCTCGATGAGCCAAATCGGCGGCTAAACCCGCCAAGAAGTGCTCCGAGCTTCGACGCGTGAACGCTTCTCGTCTCGCTGCGCTCACGATTACGGGAGCAATCCGGGAGTAGAGCTGGCCGTACTGCGGGGTTTCCTCCCCCGTATCTACAATTCCTGAGTGGCCGCTCCTTTCGAACGCCGGCTTCCCAAGGGCTGGGGTGACCTCTTCCTCCAGCTCGGCATCTGGTTTGGGTTCTTCGGGATCTACCAGATCGCTCGTGGGATCGCCGATCGAAGCCCCTCGGAGGCCTTGAGCAACGGCCAGGCCGTCATCGATATCCAACGTGCCCTCCATTCGCTCATCGAGCCCGACCTGCAGCACTTCGCCACCCACACAGGTGGCTTCTTCCTCGACGCACTCAACTGGACGTACTGGCTCTCCCAGTTCTCGGTCGTCGGGATCGCGCTGCTCTGGATCTATCTCTTCCGGAACGAGGCGTTCACGCGAGTACGAAACTGGCTCCTCGCCGCGAATGTGATCGGCCTCGTCGGATACGTCACCCTCCCCACGGCGCCGCCGCGCATGTTCCCCGAATACGGTTTCGTCGACACGCTCGCGCAGGCGGCCTCGCTGAACCATGGAAGCGCCCTCATCGAGATCGCCTCGAACCCCTATGCGGCCATGCCGAGCCTCCATGCGGCGGACGCCCTCATCATCGGCTTCGCGCTCGCCTCGCTCGTGAACAGCCGCTGGGTGAAGCTGCTCTGGACGCTCTGGCCGAGCTGGGTCTGGTTCGCCGTCATGGCCACCGGCAACCACTTCTGGCTCGACATTGCTGCCGGGATCGGCGTGGCCGTGCTCGCGGGCAGCATGCTCGCTCTGGTCGAGAGCCAGCGGACGACGCTCTCCCCGGCGTACCTAGTCAGCCGGCGCGGTTAACCTCCTGGTCGTGAGCTATCAGGAGGAAGTCCGGCGGGTCGCCGGGCGGTCGATGACCCACCTCGGGGCCACGCGCCTCACACCTGACGCGCTCACCGCCGCAGGCGTCTTTTTCTGCCTGGCCGGCTCCGTGCTCGTCTACTTCGAAAACCGGGGCTGGGGGTTCTTCCTGGCCGGGTCGGCGGTCTTCGTGCTCGGGTCGGTGCTCGACATTCTGGACGGTGCACTCGCGCGAACCAGTGGAAAGGGCACCCAGTTCGGCGCTTTCCTTGACTCGACCGTCGATCGCGTCGGGGAAGCGTTCATGCTAGGGGCAATTGCGCTTGTCCTCATGCGGGACGGAAGCGAGTGGGGAGTCGCCCTTACCTTCGCCGCGCTCGCGGGCTCGTTCCTCGTCAGCTACACCCGCTCGAAGGCGGAGGGCATGGGCCTCCGCGGCGATGTCGGCCGGCTGGGAACCAGAGCCGAGCGCGTCACAGTGATCGCAGTCGGCCTTGCGCTCGCCCCCCTCGGGGCCCTGCCGTGGGCGATCGCGTTCCTCACGCTGACCGCTTGGGCGACCGCGACTCACCGAGTGCTATCAGTGCACGCACAGCTCAGCCAGCGTAGATAGCACGTTTGTGCTATCACTAAGCTCCGGATGGCCCGAGAACGAAAACACGTCCTCGTCCGCATGCCGGCCGAGCTGAAGCGCCGCCTCACCGAAGAGGTGGTGGCGCGCGGAAGCAACCTGAACGACGTTGCGGTCGAGATTCTCGCCTCCCGGTTCGCCGTCCCCTTCGAGGCCTCCGGCAGGCGGAGCGTTCCCCGCTCCACGGCCGGAGACGTCCTGCTTCGCCTCTCCCCCGCGCTCAAGGAGAAGCTGACTCGCCGCGCGAGGGAGCGAAAGCGGACGACCAACGATCTGATCGTCGAGACACTCTCGGAGCGTCTCGGCCTCCAACCCGAGAATGGAAAGGACATCATGGCTTCGAGAAACGGTTCCACGAACGGCAAGGCCCGTTCCGACGACAAGGTTCGCGTTGCGATCATCGGCGTCGGCAACTGCGCCAACTCACTGCTCCAGGGGCGCGAGTACTACAAGGACGCAGACCCCGAGCAGTTCGTACCCGGCCTCATGCACGTCGACCTGGGCGGCTACCACGTTCGCGACATCGAGTTCACAGCCGCCTTCGACGTGACGAAGGACAAGGTCGGCAAGGATCTCTCGGACGCGATCTGGGCGCACCCGAACGACACCTACAAGTTCTCCGACGTGCCGAAGTCGGGCGTCACCGTCTCGCGCGGGATGACGCACGACGGGCTCGGCCAGTACATCTCCGAGGTCGTGGAGAAGGCATCGGGCGACACGGACGACGTGGTCGGCATCCTCAGGGAGACCGGCACCGACGTGGTCGTGAACTACCTCCCGGTCGGCTCCGAGGAGGCGACCAAGTGGTACACGGAGCAGATCCTCCAGGCCGGGTGCGCGATGGTGAACTGCATGCCCGTGTTCATCGCACGCGGCGGCCACTTCCAGAAGCGCTTCGAGGATGCCGGGCTCCCGATCATCGGCGACGACATCAAGTCGCAGGTCGGCGCCACGATCACGCACCGCGTGCTGACGAGCCTCTTCCGAGAGCGCGGCGTTCACCTCGACCGGACGATGCAGTTGAACGTGGGCGGCAACTCGGACTTCCTGAACATGCTGGAGCGCAGCCGCCTCGAGTCCAAGAAGATCTCGAAGACGAACGCGGTCACCTCGATGCTCGACTACGACATGGGTGACAAGAATGTCCACGTCGGCCCGTCCGACTACGTGCCGTGGCTGACCGACCGCAAGTGGGCGTACATCCGGATGGAGGGCACCTCCTTCGGAGACGTGCCCCTGAACATCGAGCTGAAGCTCGAGGTCTGGGACTCGCCGAACTCGGCCGGCATCGTCATCGACGCCGTCCGGATGGCGAAGCTGGCGCTGAACAACGGCATCGGTGGAGCACTGGAGGGCCCGAGCGCGTACCTGATGAAGTCGCCCCCGAAGCAGATACAGGACGACGAGGCTTCCGACCTCTCCGAGAAGTTCATCCAGCAGAACGCCCGCTCGAAGACGAAGGAGCGCGCGGCCGCGGCGAACTAGTGCATCGCGAGCTTCCAGGCGGCTACGAGCTCGACGACGCCCGGGCCCGGGTCGACGTCGGTGAGGTGCACCGGTTCCTCTCGGAGGAGTC
>DATHAG010000145.1:0-2535 GCA_035296825.1 Gaiellaceae bacterium
TGGAGGCGTCCGAGGCGACGACGATCCGGAGTCGAGCCGGCGGATAGTCGAGCTCGAGCAGGTTCCGGAGCCGGTCCTCGATCACCGCCTCCTCGTCGTGGGCCGCGACGATCAGCACGACGCCCGGAACATCGTCCCGAAGCCGAACCGGCTTGGGCCGCCTCCGCGCGAGCGCGGCCGCTGCGAGCGGATAGCCGACGTGCGTCCAGGCGAGCGCTCCCGCGCTCGCCCAGAAAACTGTTTTCAGGAGAGGCACGGGGAGTAACCCTAGATGGACGGGGACCGATTACCGATCAACCATCTGGCTCCGCCGCCTGCTAATCCAGCGGGCCTAGAAACCGGGGATGACCTCAGCCAGCTTGATCCCGGCGAGGAGAAGCACCGTCGCGAGGGCAAATCGGATCGCCCGCTCGGGCAGGCGGACCGTGAGCTGGCTGCCGATCAGGACGCCCGGAATCGATCCGACTGCGAGCCACGCAGTGGCTGGGAGGTCCACGTTTCCCGCGGAGAGGTGAGCAAACCCGGCCGCCCACAAAAGAACGGCGGCGTGGAAGATGTCGGTCCCGACGATCTTGGCAGCGATAAAGGTCGGGAAAAGGACGAGAAGCGCGAGCCCGAAGAAGGTGCCGCTCCCGACTGAGGTCAATCCCAGGACGAAGCCACCGAAGACCCGACGAGCACCGCGGCGAACCTGTCTCTGTTGGTGAGGTGGTAGGGGAGGTCAACCGGGGCACGGTGCAGAAACGTCCGAGCGAAGAGACCGCGCCGAGGACTAGAGCGATCCCGAGGATGCGGGCTGCAACATCATTGACGTCCTCGCCGTAGGTGTCCTTCAACAACTCGACGACGTAGACCCCGAGGAGTGATGAAGGGACCGAGCCCAGCGCGAGCCAGAACGTGAGCCGCGCATGTACGTGGCCGAGGACGCGGTGCCGGAGCGCACCGATCGTCTTGAAGATCGCACCGTGCAGGATGTCCGTGCCAACGGCGAGAACGACGTTGAAGTCGAACACGAGCACGAGGATTGGCGTTATGAGGCTCCCGCCACCCATCCCGGTGACCCCGACGAGGAGCCCGATCAGAAGCCCGGTGAGACTGAGCTCCCAGGTCATGGAAAGGAGCGGTCGGCGGACGCCCCGAAGCTGCTACGAGCCCCGGTAGGCCTCGATCAGGATCTCAGCGACCTCCGGGCGGGAGAACTCGGTCGGGGGCAGCTCACCGTTCGAGAGCATCTCCCGCACCTTCGTCCCCGAGAGGAAGACGTGGTCGTCGCCCGAGTGGGGGCAGGTCTTCGCGGACGCCATCTGGTTGCACACCTTGCACCAGAAGGAGTGCTCGAAGAACATCGGCTCGATGTCGAGCTCGTGCGGCTCGAACTCGTCAAAGATCAGCTGGGCGTCGTACGACCCGTAGTAGCTCCCGACTCCCGCGTGGTCACGGCCGACGATGAAGTGCGAGCAGCCGTAGTTCTTCCGGCAGATCGCATGCCACACGGCTTCGCGGGGACCGGCGTAGCGCATCGCCGCGGGAAAAGCCGAAACGACGACGCGATCCTTCGGGTAGTAGCCGTCGACCAGCACCTCGTAGGCCTTTACCCTCGTAGCCGCGGGAACGTCGTCCGACTTCGTCTCTCCGACCAGCGGGTGGATGAGGAGCCCGTCCACGGTCTCGAGCGCGCACTTGGTGAGGTATTCGTGAGCTCGGTGGATGGGATTCCTGGTCTGAAACCCAACCACGCGCTTCCAGCCGCGCTCGCCGAAGGCCGCGCGCGTTTCGGCAGGGTCCTTCGCGAGCTCGGGAAACGACGACTCGACCCGGTCGAAGACCGTCACGCGCCCTGCCAGGTAGCGGTCGTGCTGGGCGTAGAGTCGGGCGACGCCGGGGTGCTCCTCTTCGGTAGTTCGGAAGCAGCGCTCGGCCTCGTGCTCCTTGTCGTATTCGTAGACCTCCTCGACGTTGAGGACCGCGAGCTTCCGGCCGGACTCATCCGCAAGGGCGACGCGGTCGCCACCAGGCTCGGCGGGAACCGCCAGGCAGACGGGAAGTGCCCACGGCAGGCCGCTGGCAAGACGCATCTCGTCCACGACTCGCTCGTAGTCCTCGCGGTCCATGAATCCCGTCAGCGGGGAGAGGGCGCCGCAGGCGAGCATGTCGAGGTCGGAGACCTCGCGAGAGGTGAGCGTCAGGACTTCGAGGGAGTCGACGTCGTCCGGCCGCTCGCCGGTCGTGTCGACGAGCTCGCCGCCGTGCGGGCGGATCAGCTGCAGATCGGTCGCAGTGCTCATGTCCGAAAACCCCCACCCTGGGAGGGGATCCGCGCTCCGGCCTCAAAAAGTAGGAGAAAAGAGCGCGCCGATGTGTACCGCAACGTGCCCATTTCGGCCCGAGGGTCTGTCAAATCTCCGCGCGGGTGCATCAGGCCTTCATCTCCGCGTACAGGAGGCCCATTTCCTCGAGCCTCTGGAGCACGATGCGCGCGCTCTCCTCCGGCTCGTGCTCCTCGGTCTTCAGCACGATCTCCGGGCTGGACGGTAC
>DATHAG010000146.1:0-5108 GCA_035296825.1 Gaiellaceae bacterium
CGACACGGTTCGAGTATATCCCGGGGGCCGGGCTGCCCCCTCGCTTCGGTCAGGCGGCTTGTCCTGGGGCGTCGCGCTCTTCTGTATCGCTCTCGAGCCGGCCCAGTGCGGTGACGAGGAATGCACGGTACTCGGCCCGCATCTGTGCCTCCACGGTCTTCAGTCTCCGGATGTCGGCGCGAATGCGTTCTCGCTCGCTCTCTGCGCCCCCTCCGAGCTCACGCGCCTTGATGCGGGCCTCGTCGAGGATCACGTCGGCTTCTCGATGAGCCTGCGCGCGGAGCTCGTCTGCGGAACGCTCGGCCGAGACCAGTGTGTTCCGAAGGAGCACTTCGAGCTCGCGGAAGCGGGCCAGCTCGCCCTCCAGCCGCTCGAGCTCGTCGCGAAGGTCAGCTCGCTCGCGCCAGACGTCCTCAAAGCTCTCGGCGATCGTGGTGAGCAGGGCATCGGTCGCCGGCCGGTCGTATCCGCCCAGGCGGCGGCGGATCTTTACGTGGCGAATCTCGACGGGTGTGAGCGACATCGCACCCGCCTTCTTCAGCGAAGGGCGTCGATTCCCTTCAGCACGAGGGCCTGGACGATGTAGAGCGAGAAGATCGCGACGATCGGAGAGAGATCGAGCCCGAGCCCGCCGAGCGAGAGCTGAGGCAGGAAGCGGCGGAAGAGTCGCAGATACGGGTCGACGACGTCGTAGAGAAAGCGCTGAACCCGGCTCAGCCAAACGTTGTAGGGAAGCGGGATCCAGGACATGATGATGTAGGCGATGATGCAGATGAGATAGACGGCGAAAACCGTCGAGACGAAGCTCTCCGCGGTATCGAAGTAATCCGCAAGAAGCACGGAGGAAACCTACCGCGCTCCTCGGCCGGGCGGGCCGGGCTCTCTAGGATTGGTTGAAGAAGCCGCGCTCGATCAGGCGCGCACGTTCCTCCGCAGAAACCTCGACGTTTCTCGGCGTGAGCAGGAAGACCTTGTCGGCGATCCGCTGCATGCCCCCGTTCAGCGCATATGTGAGGCCGCTCGAGAAGTCGATCAGACGCTTTGAGAGCTCGGCGTCCGTACTCTGGAGGTTCAGGATCACCGGAACGGTGTCTTTGTACTTGTCCGCGATCCCCTGGGCGTCGGCGAAGCTCTGCGGGACGACGAGGTGGACGCGAACCGAGGCCGACGCCACCGCCTCGAGCGGGGGGCGCTGGCCGCGGGAGGGGCGAAGGACGGCGGTCCGAGAGGTCGGCGAGGTCTCAGGATCGGACCAGTCATCGAACTCCTGGGCGCGGGCCCGCCGCGGGTTCAAGCGCCGCACGTTCGGCCGATCGCCGTAGGTCCGCTCGAGCTCATCCTCCGCGTCGAACGCCTCCTCGTCCCAGTACTCGTCCTCCTCGACGATGCCGAAGTAGACGAGCGCGCGGTTCCAGACGTCTGCGACACTCATGACGGGCCAGAATCTTACCCGCGGAGCAGGCTCGATCCCACCCGTACGAGCGTCGCGCCCTCCTCGACGGCGATCCGGTAGTCCTGCGACGTCCCCATCGAGAGCTCGGTGAGGCTGTGCCGGTGTGCCAGCTCTCGAAGCTCGCGAAAGTACGGTCGGGAGCGCTCGGGGTCCTCCGTGAACGGGGGCATCGTCATGAGGCCGCGGATGTCTGCGCCCGCCTCGCCGGCCTCGGCCAGAAACGCTGGGAGGTTCTCGCTCGCGACACCGGCTTTCGACTCCTCGCCGGAGAGGTTGACCTCGACCAGGGCGGGTATCTCGAGCCGGCGCGCGGCTGAAAGCGAGTCGAGTGAATGGACGAGGGTGCACCGGGCTGACACGTCCCGGGCCTTCCGCGACTGGAGCTGACCGATGAAGTGCCACTCGAACCGGTCGCCCCATCGTTCCTGCTTCGCAGTCAGATCCTGAAGGCGGTTCTCGCCCACCGTCTCGACTCCGGCCTCGGCGAGCTCGGCCATCTCGTCGGCGGTGACGTACTTCGTCGCGACGACGACGCCGACGCCGGGCCCGACCTCGGCCAGGAGACTTTCGTAGCGGCCGCGGAGCCCTTCAGACGACGTACCCGATCACTCCTTGCCGGCCCGTGATGCCGTTGTCGCGGCGGTGTGAGAAGAAGAGCTCCGGATGGCATGCCGTGCAGATGTCCGTGTGCTCGACGGAGCCGATCCCGGCCTCGTCGAGGGCTCTCGCGACTGCGAGTGGCAGGTCCAGGTTCCGGCCACGAACGACGTCCGTTCCGAAGCGCTCGCGGTAGGCACCGGCCACCTCCTCCCCCACCTCGTAGCAGCACGGCCCGATCGCCGGCCCGATGGCGGCAGCAAGCCCTCCGCTCCCGAGCGCCGAGGCACCGCTTGCCACGATCCCAGCCAGCAGGCCCTTCCAGCCGACGTGTAGAAGGGCGAGGCCGGGCTTCCCGTCCGACCGGCAGAGCGCGACCGGGGCACAGTCTGCGGTCACGAGCAGCATGGCCTGGCCCTTGCGGTCGCTCCAGAGGCCGTCGCACCGTTCGACGTCGCTCGGCGCCAGGATGCCTTTCGGTCTGGCCTCCTTCACCGTCGAGCCGTGCACCTGATGGCCCATTGCGGCGGTCGTGGCGTCCGCCCCTGTCTCGGCACAGAGCCGCGACCGGTTCTCGGAAACCCGGTCGTAGTCGTCGTCCGTCTTAGCGCCGAGGTTCAAGGACGCATACGGACCCTCGCTCACCCCTCCCAGGCGGGTCGAGAACGCCACTCGGCAAGGCCCAGGCGCTTCCCACTCGAAGAGCTTCATCCTCCGACGATCCTGATCATCACGTCCGCGGAGCGGTCGAACGCGCTCTGGAAGAGCGTGAAGAACTCGTCCTGGAAGAGCAGGATGACCGCGAAGAGCGCGAGCATCCCGTACTGGTCGAGCGCCGCCCACCGGGCGTAGGTGGCGTTCGACATCACCGCCCCGACGATTCGAGACCCGTCCAGCGGCGGGATGGGGATGAGGTTGAAGAGCCCGAGGATGATGTTGAGCTCGAAGGAGAGCTCGAGCACGTCCACAGTCCTCGTGCCGAGGTTGTCGACGTGGGTGCCGATTGCAGCACAGCCCAACGCGATCAGGAAGTTCACAGCCGGTCCGGCGGCAGCCACGAGCGCCATCGACTCCTTCGGCCTGCGGAAGCGGCGTGCGTCGACGAGAACAGGCTTCGCCCAGCCGAAGATGAAGCCGGTCAGGAAGTACGTGAGCGCGAACATCGCGGTCCCGAGCGGGTCGATGTGGGCGATCGGGTTCAGCGTCAGGCGTCCCTGGTCGCGCGGCGTCGGATCGCCGAGCCTCGTCGCGACGACGGCGTGCGCCAGCTCGTGGAGCGTGAGGCTGACGAGCAGGACCGGCAGCAGGTAGAGAAATGTCTCGAGGTCGTTCACGCGGGTTCCGCGGCCAGGAGCTCCCGGGCCGCGTCGAGCTCCGCCGCCCGCCCCAGGACTTCGCCGTTCAGCTTGCGGCGCAGAACCTCCTGCAGGATCGCGCCGACCTGAGGCGACTCGCCGACTCCGAGCTCGGCGAGATCCGCGCCGGAGATCTCGAGTCGCACAGCGCGAAGCTCGTCGAAGTACTGCTCCAGGCGTTCACGCGCCGTCCCCGTCGCTACCGAGAGCGCGAAGAGGGCCCCGTCCGGGTCGTGCGGCGCAACGAGCGAGTGCACGACTGCGGGCTCCACGGCGTCCTCGAGGAGTCGGTTGAGCTTCGGGGCGACCGTGACGGCGTCTGCGATCAGATCGGCATCGCGGCGGCGAATCTTCAAGCGCGCGAACCAGTCGTAGAGCTCGTCGGGCGGAAGCGCGCGCGCGAGCGCGGCCAGGCGAGAGCGCCAGGCGGGAACCTCGGGGGCGTATCGGGCCCGGAGGCTGTCCAGCTTCTCGATCAGGTCGACCGCCTCCTCGTCGACCGCCAGATGTGGATGGATGGCCCGGTCGATACCGAGCTCGGACAGGCGGAAGACGGATTCGCCCACGCGCGCCTCGCCGAGGAGAGCCTGAAGCTCGTCCCTGAGGCGGGCGGAAGAGAGCTCGCCCACGAGATCCATCTCGACGCATGCCCGCGCGAGTGCGACCGTATGGGCGTCCATCGCAAACCCGTAGCGGTTCTCGTAGCGGATGGCCCGAAAGATGCGTGTCGGGTCGTCGATGAACGAGAGGTTGTGGAGCACCCGCACGAGCCGGCGCTCGAGGTCCTGGAGCCCGTCGAAGGGGTCGACGAGCCTTCCGAAGTCCTCGCCACGCAGCGAGGCGGCCATCGCGTTGACGGTGAAGTCCCGGCGGAACAGATCCTGGCGGATCGACGCTCGCTCGACGCGCGGCAGCGCTGCTGGATAGTCGTAGAACTCGGTCCGCGTGGTCGCGACGTCCACGCGCTCGCCGTCGGCGGAGATCACGATCGCAGTCCCGAACTTCTCATGCGGGACAGCCCGGCCTCCTAGCGCGCCGGCGAGCGCTTCGGCGAACGCGATTCCGTCCCCTTCGACCGCGACGTCGATGTCGAAGCTCGGCTCGCCCATGAGGACGTCGCGGACGGCTCCGCCCACGAGATAGACGCCCTCGTAGCCCTCGCTGACCGCTTGTACCGCCTCGAAGACGGGGGTAAGCCGCTCGAGTCCCGCGAGCTGTTCCGCGATCGAAGCCTCAGGGCCTTCAGCCCCCACGCTCACGGGCTCCTCGAACGCGCGCAGAAGGTCGCTGCGCGTGACGACTCCGACCACCTCGCCGTCCCTGAGCACAGGCACGCGCCCCACGTCGGTCGAGGCGAGGAGGCGGTGGAGCTCCGCGAGCGGGGCCTCGGGGGTGCAGGTCACGACGCTGGAGCTCATCACCGACTTGACCGGCGCGTGGGAGAGCCCATGACCGATGGCCTTGTCCAGGTCTTCGCGTGTGACGATGCCCGAGAGGGCGCGAGGTTCCCCGACCAGCATCCCGCTCTGACGATGCTGCTGGCAGAGCACCATCGCGTGCGCCACCGTGTCCTCGGCGTCCACGAACCGCGGCGGTCGCGACATGATGTCGACCGCGGCCAGGGGCTTCCGTACGGCGCCCGGCAGCGCGGCTACGGCAGAGGTGCGTGCATCCGCGAGTGAGCCCCGGTAGACCGCCGATGC
>DATHAG010000147.1:0-6131 GCA_035296825.1 Gaiellaceae bacterium
CGCCAAGCAGATCCCGGGGCTGACGATCCTCTCGGGGGTGGAGGTGGACATCAGAAAGAACGGGACGGTCGACATGGACGACGAGACGCTCGCGGCCCGGGACTGGGTAATGGCATCGATCCACGGCGGCTTCGACGCGGCCCGAGAGGAGCTGACGAAGCGCGTACTAGCGGCGATGGAGAACCCTCACGTGGATTGCATCGGCCATCCGACGGGGCGAAAGATCAACAGGCGTGAAGCGTACGACCTCGACCTGGAGGCGGTCTTCGCCGGCGCCGTCGAGACCGGCACGTTTCTCGAGATCAACTCCCAGGCGGATCGGCTCGACCTCAAGGACGTGAATGCGAAAGCGGCTATCGAAGCAGGCGTGAAGCTCGTGATCTCGACGGACGCCCACGAGGTCGCCCATCTCGAGGCGCTCGAGCTCGGTGTGGCACAGGCGCGCCGGGGCTGGGTGACGTCCGGAGACGTCGTGAATGCCAGGCCGTGGGCCGAGGCGCGAAAGCTGACGAAGACATGAGCGACTTTCGCGCCGACGGAGCCGCCGCGCTCGAGTGGGCCGCCCGCTACCTCGAGGAGGTCCGCGACTTGCCCGTGCTCTCGCGCGTCGAGCCCGGCGCTGTCCGGGCAGCTTTGCCGACCGCGCCTCCGAACGAGCCCGAACCCTTCGCGGCCGTCCTCAAGGACCTCGATGACGTGCTCCTGCCGGGCATCACCCACTGGAACCATCCGCGCTTCTTCGCGTACTTCGCGATCTCCGGCTCTGAGCCGGGAATCCTCGCTGAGCTTCTTGCGGCGACCCTGAACGTGAACGCGATGCTGTGGCGGACCTCGCCGGCCGCGACGGAGCTGGAGGAGCTCGTGCTCGACTGGGTGGCACAGCTCATGGGGCTTCCGGAAGGGCTCCACGGGCACATCGAGGACACAGCATCCACCTCGACCCTCGCCGCGCTCTCGGCCGCCCGCGAGCTTCGCCCAGGCGGCGTCGTGCTCTGCTCTGACCAGGCGCACTCCTCGGTCGAGAAGGCTGCCCGAATCCTCGGCGTGGAGGCTCGCACAGTTGGCGTGGACGATGCGTTCCGGATGCGTCCTGATGCACTTGCCGAGGTGCTCGAAGACGCCGAGGTGGCAGCTGTCGTGGCGACGGTGGGAACCACGTCGACGACCTCCGTCGATCCCGTTCCTGCGATCGCCGACCTGGCCGAGCAGGCAGGAGCGTGGCTCCACGTCGACGCTGCCTACGCGGGGTCGGCGATGGTCTGCGAGGAGCTCCGCTGGGCGCTCGAGGGCTGCGAGCGTGCCGACTCGCTCGTCGTCAACCCGCACAAGTGGCTCTTCACCCCCGTGGACTGCTCCTGCCTCTTCAGCCGACGCCCGGAGGTGCTCCGGCGCGCGTTCAGCCTAGTGCCCGAGTACCTCCGGAGCGACGAGGAGGCGACGAATCTCATGGACTACGGGCCCGCACTCGGCCGGCGTTTCCGTGCGCTCAAGCTCTGGGCTGTTATCCGCTGCTACGGCCGCTCCGGCCTCCAGGCGCGGATCCGCGAGCACGTCCGTCTCGCCCAGGTCTTCGCGTCGTGGGTCGAGGCGGAGCCTGGCTGGGAGGTCGTTGCCCCGGCTCCATTTTCGGTCGTGTGCTTTCGGCACGAGGGCTCCGATGCGGAAAACCTGGCGATCGTCGAAGGCGCAAACGAAACGGGCGAGGTGTTCATCTCGCCCACGGTGCTGCGTGATCGAACCGTGCTCCGGCTGGCGGTCGGGAACCTCCGGACGACGGAGGCGGACGTCGAGCGGGCCTGGGCCGTGCTCCGCGAGGCAGCCGCCGGCGCGTCAAGCTAACCGCACCTAGAGGAGACCGGATGCTCGCTGGGAGTACAGCTCGCCGCGATGGCTAGCGGTCGTCGGAGCTGTAGGCGAAATTGGTCGCAAAGCCGCGCCCAGCTCGAGTGCGTCGTGAACGGTCGCGGCCCAGGCGAGAGCCGCGCCCGCACAGTAGCGTCGCCCAGACGACGGGCGTCTTCGTTTCCCGGTCGAGTGAGAAACCACGTCGGGATGGGCTCACGCTCAGGCCGTCGATTCTTGTCGAAAGGCGTTTTGGTTCAAAGACGAATCCTCGGCTAACTCTCCCGGCGGCGCGGTCTCGCGCCTCCGCATCGTAATTATCGGGCGACCATCTAGGGTCGAAGCATGGCCGGCCCGCTCCTCGTCGTTACAGCAACCGATTACCACACTGCCGGCGAGCCCTTCCGGATCGTCACCGGCGGCGTGCCTCCGATCCCGGGGCGCACCATCCTCGAGCAGCGCCGCTGGGCGCAGGAGCACCTGGAGCGCGTCCGCAAGCTCTTGGTCTACGAGCCCCGGGGCCACGCGGACATGTACGGCTGCTTTGTGACGGAGCCCGAGGACGAGGGCGCCGATTTCGGCGTGCTCTTCTTCCACAACGCCGGTTACTCGACTGCGTGCGGGCATGGGACGATCGCGTTTGCCACGGCCGCCGTCGAGACCGGCATGGTGAAAGCGGCCGAGCCCGAGACCCGGCTCACGCTCGACGTGCCGTCCGGACGCCTGCCGGTGAGGGTCGCGGTCGAGGGCGGGCGCGCGACCGGGGCCGCGTTCCGGAACATCCCGGCTTGGATCGAGGCGACGGGTCTTCAAGCCGCCGGCGTGGTCGCGGATGTCGCGTACGGCGGGGCGTTCTACGGCTCGGTTGAGGTGAGCGCCCTGGGTCTCGGGGTCGATCCCGAGAGCGTGCCAGCACTCATTCAGCTGGGGCGCGACGTCAAACGCGGGCTCGAAGCCCAAAGGCAGTTCGTGCACCCCGAGTCTCCGGACATCCGTGACATCTACGGCGTCACTTTCTGGCAGGACGAGGGGGAGGACGAAGGCAGGATCGTCCAGCGAAACGTGACGGTGTTCGCTGACGGGGAGGTCGACCGGTCCCCGTGCGGGAGCGGTACCTCGGCCCGCCTCGCGCTTCTCGATACCGAGCGGACGCTTCTCCACCGAAGCGTAATTGGCACCGAATTCGAGGCCAGGATCGTGAAGCGGGTGGAGGCCGCGGGACACCCGGCAGTCGTAACCGAGATCGCCGGCTCCGCGCATCGCACGGGCTCCCACGAGTTCGTGCTCGAGCCGGACGATCCGCTCGGCGAAGGCTTTCTTCTCCGCTAGAGGACGCCGAGGAGCTCGGCGAGCGCCGCGGGGCTCTCGACGACGAGGCAGGCGCGGTCTAGGAGCTCGTTGGGTCCTTCTGACGACGCGACGGCGACCCGCACGACGAACTCGAGCCCACCGCTTTCGAGCTCGGCGAATGCGTCCAGGTCCGTGACGTCGTCCCCAGCGTAGAGGGCACAAGCTGCCCCGGACTCGGAGATCAGCGCCCGGACGGCCGTGCCCTTATCCGCTGAAACGGGCGGGCGGATCTCAAGCACCTTGCGCCCCCAGCGCGGGTCGAGCCCTTCCTGCACCGCGGCCTCCGCGACCTCAGCGAGCCAGCGCTCCGCCCCTTCGGGGTCCGTCGCCTCGCGGTAGTGGAGGGTGACGGAGAGCCCTTTGTCCTCCAGGCGGATCTCGCCGGGAATCGCGAGTGCCGAGACGAACTGCCGCACCGCCTCCGCCAGCTCGGCGGCGCGCGGATCAAGCTCGAGCCCGTGGTTTCCGACGATGCGGATGCCCTCGACTCCAACCAGCCGGGCGGCCTCTTCGCTCGAGCGGCCGCTAACACAGGCGACAAGCAGGTACTTGGTCACGAGTCGCCTGAGCTCGGCTTTCGTTTGCGGTGGGACCTCGGAGAGCTCGGGCTGCGCAGCGATCGGCGCGAGCGTCCCGTCGACGTCGAGCAAGATCGCCGAGCGCTCGGGCGCGCCGGTCAGCGGCGCGAGCAGGGAGGCGACGTCCACGAGCCTAGAATACGGGTGTGCCACGGGCGATCCCGACTCTCTGGGTGCTGGGAGGGATCGGGCTTGTGGGCGGGTTCTTCAGCGCCCTTTTCGGCGTCGGCGGCGGTCTCATCGTGGTGCCGCTCCTCATCATGTTCGCAGGGTTCGGCAGCCACGCGGCGACCGGGACATCACTCGTCGTGATCGGCTTTACGGCTGTCGTCGGTGCGGCGGCCTTCGCCAGCATCGGTGAAGTCCATTGGCGCGAGGCCGCAGTCGTCGGGATCCCCGCGATGGCTGGAGCGTTCCTCGGCACCTGGCTTCAACAGCATGTGAACTCCCGCCTTCTGGCCTATCTCTTCGCAGTCTTTGTCTTCGCCGTCGCCGTCACGTTGTTTTTCGAATGACCGAGCTCGTGCTGGCGGCTTTCCTCGGCTTTGCGGCCGGCGGGCTTTCGGGAATGTTCGGAGTCGGAGGCGGGATCCTGTTCGTCCCGACCCTCGTCCTCGTCCTCGATCTTTCGCAGCTCGAGGGCCAGGCGACCTCTCTGGCGGCCATGATCCCTGTCGTTGCCGTTGGGGCATGGCGCCAGCACCGGTACGGGAATGTCCGCTGGCGCTCGGCCGCGGTCATCGGCGTGCTGTCCATCGGCGGTGTCGCTGCCGGCACGGTGCTCGCGACCTCGCTCTCGGACGACGTCCTGCGCAAGCTATTCGCGTCGCTCCTCGTCCTCGTCGCGATCCAGCTCATGCGCTCGGCAGGCAGGCCTGGAACGCCTCTACCCGGGCCGTAGGGCCCGGTCGGCCTTCTCCTTCAGGTCTTCGACGATCGCCGGGTCGCGGAGCGTCGTCGTGTCGCCCAGCTCGTGCCCTTCGGCGAGATCCTTCAGGAGGCGGCGCATGATCTTTCCCGAACGAGTCTTCGGGAGGTCCTCCCCGAAGAGCACCGCAGCCGGCCGCGCGATCTTTCCGATCTTCTGTGCGACGAACTGACGCAGCTCCTCCGCCAGGCCGTCGCTCGGCTCATTACCGGTCTTCAGGAGGACGAAGCAAACGATCTGCTGGCCGCGCTGGGGATCGGTGGCACCCGTGGCGGCAGCCTCGGCGACGGCCGGGTGCTCGACGAGGGTCGATTCGATCTCGGTCGTCGAAAGCCGGTGCCCGGCGACGTTGATGACGTCGTCGATCCGGCCCAGCAGCCAGTAGTAGCCGTCCTCATCCTGTTTTGCCCCGTCCCCCGTCACGTAGACCTCGGGCCCGTACTTGGAGAAATAGGTCCCGACGTACCGCTCGTCGTCGCCGTAGAGCGTCCGGAACATCCCGGGCCAGGGATGTGCGATGGTCAGGAACCCCCCCTCGCCTTGCCGCACCGGCTCGCCCTTCTCGTTGACGATCTGAGGCCGGACCCCGGGGAACGGAACCGTTGCGGAGCCGGGCTTCGTCGTCGTCACGCCCGGCAGCGGGCTGATCATGATCCCGCCCGTCTCGGTTTGCCACCAGGTGTCGACGACGGGGCAGCGCTCCTGGCCGATCACCTTCCAGTACCAGAGCCAGGCCTCGGGATTGATCGGCTCCCCGACCGTCCCCAGGAGTCGGAGGGAAGAAAGATCGTGGCGTCCCGGGTACTCGGCCCCCACCTTGACGAACGAGCGGATGAGCGTCGGTGCGGTGTAGTAGGAGTTGACGCCGTAGCGCTCCACGATCTCCCAGTGGCGGGCCCAGTCTGGGTAGGCCGGATCGCCTTCGTAGAGGACGCTCGTTACCCCGTTGTTGAGGGGCCCGTACACGATGTAGCTGTGGCCGGTAATCCACCCAACGTCTGCGGCGCACCACCACACCGTGTCGTCGTGGATGTCGAAGATCCACTTGTGCGTCACGGAGGCCTGCACGAGATATCCGCCGGTCGTGTGGAGCGCGCCCTTGGGCTTGGCAGTCGTTCCCGACGTATGCAGGAGGAAGAGCGGGTCCTCCGCGCTCAAGCGCTCTGGCGCACACTGGTCTGACTCGATCTCGACCACGTCGTGCCACCAGACGTCCCGGTGATCCTCCCACGCGACGTCGCAGCCGGTCCGCCGGTAGACGATCACGCTCTCGATCGTCGGACTGTCCCCGACTGCCGCATCGGCGTTCTCCTTGAGCGGCACCCGCCCGCCCTTTCGCCAGGCCTCGTCCTGTGTGATCAGGAGCTTCGCCTCGGTCGACCCCAGGCGCTCGCCGAGCGACTCGGCGGAGAAGCCGCCGAACACGACGACGT
>DATHAG010000148.1:0-5236 GCA_035296825.1 Gaiellaceae bacterium
CTCGCTGGCTGCGTAATAGGTGAGAAACCCCCCGGCGACGGCAAACAGGATCGCCTGGTAGACGAGAGTAGGCGAGTGGCTTCCCGCCTCGGACCGCCGGAGGGCCCGTGTGCGCATGAGCGTCCAGAGCGAGCTAGCGAAGAGGATGATGGTAAGCGGGAAGCCCAACGAGGGAGACGGTAGTCCTGTCGGAGTGGCACCGCTCTTTCGCCGCTGTTCCGCATGCCCGTCGGCCCAATGCGTGACACAGGTGCGCGTTTTTCCCGTTTACCTTGAGCGGCGTGAGGACGAAGGTGGCAACGGCTTGGGGCAAGGCGGCGGTGGTCGAAGAGCTCACGCTCCCGCAGCGTGCGGGCGGAAAGCGCTTCTCCTCACTAGTCCAGCTGCTCGAGAACGACAAGGGTGAGAAGCTCGTCCGCTTCGCCTACTCCACGGATGGAAAGGCGAGGCGAGGGCCCGTGACGCTTCGGGCCGCGGACCTCGAGCGGCTGCGGCAGGAGCTCGCCGGCTCGCCCGGGCTCGCTGAGGTGCTCCCGATGGAGGCGAAGCCTGAGAGATCCTGAGAGAAGCTAGGAGGCTGTTGCGAGCGAGCCCTCGCGGGCGGCGTCCACGAGCCCGGCGAGGAGCAAGGCGCCGTCGCCGGAGCCCAGGAGAGGATCGACCGCATGCTCGGGGTGGGGCATGAGCCCCATGACGTTGCCGGTGCGGTTGCAGACGCCGGCCACGTCCGCGGCGGATCCATTCGGGTTCGTGCCCTCGAGGTAGCGGAGGACGATTTGTCCCTCCGCCTCGAGCTCTGCGAGGAGCTCGGGCGGGGCGAAGAAGCAGCCTTCACCATGCTTGACCGGAACCACGAGCCGGTCTCCGACCGAACAGCGCGCGAGCAACGGGATGTCGTCGCGCTCCACCCGCACCTCGACGTCTTCGCAGACGAACGAGAGGCTCTCGTTCGCGCGGAGAGCGCCGGGTAGAAGCCCCGCCTCGCAGAGGATCTGGAAGCCGTTGCAGATGCCGAGCACGGGCCCTCCGGCCGCCGCGAACTCGGCCACCGCGCGCATCGCCGGCGCGAACCGGGCGATGGCGCCGCAGCGGAGGTAGTCGCCGTACGAGAACCCGCCGGGTAAGACGACCGCCCCGACCTCGGGGAGTTGCGGCTCCGCGTGCCAGACCATGACTGGATCGGCGCCGAGGGCCGTGAGTGCCCAGGCCGCGTCGCGGTCGTCGTTCGAGCCCGGAAAGACGAGGATCCCGACTCGAGGCTTGGTCACCTCAGCCATCCAACTCGATCTCGTAGCTCTCGATGAGCGGGTTCGCGAGCAGGCTCTCGCACATGCGCTCGATCTGGGCGCGGGCGTCCGCCGACGTGGGCGCATCCACGTCAACGTCGATCAGGCGGCCGACTCGAGCTTCACTGACGGGAAAACCGAGGTGACGGAGCGAGCTCTCCACGGCCTGGCCCTGCGGATCGCGGATCCCCGCCTTCGGTCGCACGAGCACGGTCGCCCTCACGAGAGCACCGCGCTCGGATCCGACGAGTACTCCGCGAACGGGAGGCCGGTCAGCCGCTCGAAGGCCTCCAAGTAGCGGGCGCGTGTCCCATCGACCACCTCGTCCGGGAGCTCGGGGCCGGGATCCTGCTTGTCCCAGCCGAGCGTCTCGCAGTAGTCCCGGACGTACTGCTTGTCGAACGACGCTTGGGGCCGGCCCGGCTCGTACTCGGCGGCGGGCCAGAAACGCGATGAGTCCGGGGTCATGAGCTCGTCCGCGAGGACGAGCCGTCCGTCCCCGTCGAGCCCTAGCTCGAGCTTCGTGTCGGCCATGATGATTCCCCGCTCGAGCGCGTATGCGGCCCCGTGCCGGTAGATCTCGAGCGAGATCCGCTCGACCTCGGCGAGGAGCGCGGCTCCCACGAGCTCGGCGGCCCGCTCTCGGTCGATGTTCTCGTCATGGCCGGTCTGGGCCTTCGTCGAGGGGGTGAAGGCTGGCTCCGGCAGCCGGTCGGACTCTCGTAGGCCTCCCGGCAGGACATGTCCGCACACCGAGCCTGTGGCCTGGTAGTCCTTCCAACCCGAGCCGGCGAGGTAGCCGCGGACGACGCACTCGAGCGGGAGCATCTCCAGCTTCTGCGCCTCGGTGGAGCGCCCGTCCGGCCGGAGCGCCCGCAGGTGGTTCGGAACGATGTGGCTCGTGCGGGCGAACCAAAAGCCGGAGAGCCCCGTGAGGACCCGGCCCTTGTCCGGGATGTCCGTCGGAAGGACGACGTCGAACGTCGAGATGCGGTCGCTCGCAACCAGGAGCAGCCGGTCGGCGTCGAGCTCGAAGATCTCTCGCACCTTCCCGCTTGCGACGTGGACGGCAGCGTCAGGCATGGATTGTTTCCTCCTTGGACGTGGTCAGGGCGGCGAGCCGCTCGAAGAGCGTGCTTACGTGGCGAAGCGCCTCGCCGAGGTCGAAAGCGCGATCGAGGACGGACGAATCCAGCCGGCCGGCGATCTCCTCGTCGGACTCGAGCAGCTCGCGGAAGTCCCGTTCCTCGTCCCACGCACGGAGTGCGTTTCGCTGCACCAGGCGGTACGCGTCGTCGCGGGAGAGCCCGGCGCCGACGAGGGCGAGCAGGACCTGCTGGCTGAAAACGAGCCCGTGCGAGCTGTCGAGGTTCCGGCGCATCCGCCGTGGATCGACGACGAGACCTTCGACGAGCCACGCGAACCGGTCGAGCATGTAGTCGAGCGCGAGGAACGCATCCGGCAGGACGACACGCTCGGCGCTCGAGTGGGAGATGTCGCGCTCGTGCCAGAGAGCCACGTTCTCGAGGCCCACTGCGGCCGCGGAGCGAACGACGCGCGCCAGCCCGCACAAACGCTCGGCGACGATCGGGTTCCGCTTGTGCGGCATCGCCGACGAGCCCTTTTGATCTCGGCGAAACGGCTCCTGAACCTCACGCACCTCGGTGCGGGCCAGGTGGCGGATCTCGGTCGCAAAGCGCTCGACCGTGGCGGCGCAGAGGGCGAGGGTCGATAGGAGCTCGGCATGGCGGTCGCGGGGGATCACCTGTGTGGAAGCGGGCTCGCGAGCCAGTCCGAGGCGCTCACAGGCTATGCGCTCCACCTCCGGATCGCCGCCGCCATAGACCCCGACCGCACCGGAGAGCTTCCCG
The DNA here is from genome assembly GCA_035296825.1 of Gaiellaceae bacterium. Classification (GTDB taxonomy): domain Bacteria; phylum Actinomycetota; class Thermoleophilia; order Gaiellales; family Gaiellaceae; genus DASQGA01. The sequence goes on from DATHAG010000148.1 coordinate 3,158, forward strand.
ACCCGGATTCCCTCCAGCGCGCGCACGAGCCGATGCCGGTCCCGCTCCAGCTCGAAGGCCCAGCCGGCCAATTTGGCCCCGAACGTGATCGGCTCCGCGTGGACGCCGTGCGTGCGACCCACCATCGGGGTTTCGCGGTGCTCCTCCGCGCGGGCCATGACCGCCGCGAGCGTGCGCTCGAGCCCGTCGAGGACGAGCTCGCCCGCATCCTTGGCCTGGAGGGCGAGAGCCGTGTCGAGGACATCCGACGATGTCAGGCCGTAGTGCAGCCAGCGACCGACGGGCCCGAGCTCTTCCTGGACGGCGTCGACGAAGGCAGCGAGGTCGTGCTGCGTCCGCGCCTCGATCGCGGCGACACGCTCCGGCGTCGGGACGTTGGCACGTTCCCGGATCTCAGCCAGTGCTTCGCGCGGGACGACCCCTGCCTCGGCCCAGCCCTCGAGCGCAGCAAGCTCCACCTCGAGCCACCGCGCGAACTTCCCCTCATCCGACCAGATCGCCTTCATGGCCGGACGGGAGTAACGCTCGATCACCCCTCCGATTGTAGTGGGGGCGCAGGCGGGCTACTTCGCAGCCGGCGCGGCTGGCCGAATCCAACCCCCTGGACGGTGCGTATGGTGAGACGGCGATGGCCAGGCATACGCTTCTCCTGATCGAGGACGAGGAGTCGATCGCGGAGCCGCTGCACCTTGCGCTCGAGCGGGAGGGCTTCGAGGTCGTCTGGGCGGCCACGGCTGCCGCCGGGCTCGAGGCGTTTCGGTCCCGAAGCCCGGAGGTCGTCCTCCTCGACGTGATGCTTCCCGACGGTGACGGCCGCGACGTCCTCCGCGAGCTGCGTTCGTCGTCGACGGTACCGGTGGTCATGCTCACGGCGCGGGGGGAGGAAATCGATCGCGTGCTCGGCCTCGAGCTTGGCGCCGACGACTACGTAACCAAGCCCTTCAGCGTTGCCGAGCTCGTGGCGCGGCTCCGGGCGGTTCTTCGCCGCGCGAGCGCGCCCGTCTCCGAGCCGGACGTGAACCTGGAGGTCGGTGACGTGTCGCTCAGCCGTGAGACGAGGATGGTGAGCCGCTCCGGGCAGGCGATCGAGTTGACCGTCAAGGAGTTCGACCTGCTGGCCATGCTCCTCGAGAACGCGGGCAGGGTCGTCCGGCGTGGGGATTTGATGCGGGAGGTCTGGGACACGAGCTGGCTCGGCTCGACCAAGACCCTCGACGTGCACGTCAGTGCTCTCCGCAAGAAGCTCGGGGACGACCCGGGCGACCCGCGCTACATCCACACCGTCCGTGGGGTCGGCTTCCGGTTCGCCTCGGTGGACGAGCTGGCCGGCCAGGCGCTTCGCCTGCAAGCGGACGGTGCCGCGAACGTCTGGGCGGATCCGGCCGACGTGGCGCACATCCTCGACAACTTGATCGAAAACGCGGTGCGGTACAGCCCTGCCGGCAGCGACATCGTGGTCGATGCCTCGAGCGGTGTGGCAGGCACCTCCCTCACCGTGTCTGACACCGGCCCCGGGATTCCTGCAGAAGACCGCGACCGCGTCTTCGATCGTTTCTACCGCGGTGCGAACGGCCGGAGCAGTAGTCCCGGCACTGGGCTCGGGCTCGCCATCGTGGCCGAGCTCGTCGAGCGTTGGAACGGGCACGTTCGGCTCGTCGAGGGCCCGGGAACCAGCATCGAGGCGAGCTTCCCGCCGCCTACTTTTCCTTAACGATCGCCTTGCCGGACCGGAAGCGGTCAGGTGCTACCTTCGCGACATGAAGCGGACTCGTCCACTTCTCTTGGCACTGGCGGGCCTCTGCCTGCCGCTCGGGCTTGCGCTCGCCGTCTACCTTACCTCCGCGCGATCGCTGGCCGCACCACCGGCGATCGGGACCGTCCCGACGCAGATCGCCAAGGCGAGCCCGAACACGCCAACCACGACCTCCAAGGCGAAGAAGCGGGAGGACCAGTCCGGGACCTGCGACGAGGCCGAGCATGCAAATGATCCCGAGTGCAGCGGTGACGCGACGACGTCCCGTGGCGGCTCGTCGGGCTCCGATGACAACTCGTCCGGCTCCGGCTCTGACTCGTCCGGCT
>DATHAG010000149.1:0-2038 GCA_035296825.1 Gaiellaceae bacterium
GCACCCTGGAGCACCCGCTCGGCGATCCCGAAGGCGATCCCGTAGACGAGTAGGCGCTCCCAGAGCTCAAGGGAAGCGGGCGGGGCGATGTCGAGCCGTGGGAAGTCGGTCAGATAGCGACGGAAGGCTTCCCAGCGCTCCGCCTCCTGCTGGGCGGCGGGGGTGCGGCGGCGCCAGACGCGCACCTTGTAGAGCCCGACCGCGATCACTGCTGCGTTCACGAGCGCGCAGACTCCAAAGACGATCAGCAGGATGTCGCCCCAGCGCGGCGCGAACACCTCGAAGCGTTCGATTCCGATCCAGAGCAGGATCGCCCCGACCGCGGCGAGCGGAACGCCTGCCGCGACGAGAAGAGGGAGGCCTGCGGCCAGGAACCAGCGGCGCTTTCTGATCGTGTCGGCCACGGCCGTCTTGAAGGCCTTGAACCGCTTGCTATTGGTCTCGCGTTCGGCCGTGATCCGATCACGGAAAAGAGACAGGCGCTCGGGGCCCGTCTCGAGCACGGCATCGATCACGTGCGCCACGGGGCGTTCGTGGCGGGCGAGCTCGACGTCCCCACCCGGGCTCAGCTCCAGGTCGGCCACGTCCTCCTGTCGAAGGCCGCCCCACACGCTCCGCTCCGTGGTGACCGGCACCGCCTTGTACCGCCCGCGGCGAACGAGGTCGAAGAGCGTGGCGGTGAACTCGAAGGATCCGACCGCCGGGCTTTGACGCAGGAGCGGCGGTACCAGCGCCGGCTCGAGCTCGGTAGGCGGCTCCTGCTCGTACTCGCGCTCGTAGCCCGTCCGGCGCTCCCGCCCGAAAAACCAGTACGCGGCGGCGACGATCGCCAGGCCAGGAAGGAGGGCGGCGGCCAGGAGAACCAGGATCGTCAGCGGCAGGTGATCGAGGGCGTTTCGGACCTTCTCCTGGTCGCGCTCGTAAGAAGCGGCGTCCTCTCGCTCCTCCGCGATGATGCGATCGAGCGCCTCCTCGCGGCGAACCTGCGTCCCTGCGGTCGAGGAGAGCACGGAGCGCGGGAAGAGGACGCGAAGCTCGACGAACTGGTGCGACGGCACTCGCACGGCACGCAGCTCGGCCTGCTGAGCGGTGCGGGTCACGTCTCCACGAACGGAAACCGGGTGGCCCCAGACGCGGTACGAGGGCCCGGTCGCCGACGTCGGGAGGAATAACACCGCCGTCAGTTGCCCCAGGGACTGCTCCCACTCGTCTCCCCAGACCTTGAGGTTGACGTCGACAACGTCGTCGTAGGCGACCGCGACCCCGACGAGCCGGTAGCCGACCGTGAACGTACGAACTTCCGAGAACGCGCCGTAATGCCAAACGATCCGCAGCCCACCGTCGATTCGCGCCGTCCCGAACGTTCCCGGCGAGCCGGAGCTCCCAAGCTCCGCCGATGCCCCCGGCGAGTAACCGGCGCCCTCCTCGGCGACGAACACGTCCTGGATCGACTCTCCCGGGTGCAACGGAATGTCCCTGTACGCGCCCGAGAAGGAGCCGTCGAAGGCAAACGTGATGTGCTCCTCCACGGAGAGGGAGCCGTCCGGCTCGACGGCGACAGCGACGCTGGCCTGAGGGAGGGAGAAGGACTTGGCCAGCGCCTCGCTCGCGGCCGCGAGGCTAACGATCAGGAGCGCGACTGCGAGCGTCGCGCCCCTCAGAACTGCACGCGTGGCGCCTCCCGCGCGGCCGGCTCCTCGACCTCGAAGTACTCGCGTGCTTTGAAGCTGAACATGTTTCCGACGATGTTTGTCGGCACCGTCTCGAGCGCGGTGTCGTAGGTGAGGACGGCGTCGTTGTAGACCTGGCGCGAGACGGCGATCTTGCCCTCGGTCTCCTCGAGCTGGCCCTGGAGCTGTTGGAAGTTCTCCGTCGCGCGCAGCTCGGGGTACTGCTCCGCCACGGCGAAGAGTCGCCCGATCGCCTCAGTGAGGATGTTCTCGGCCCTCGCCTGCTCTTGCACGGTCTGCGCTTGCTGGGCAGCCGTCCGTGCCTTTGTGACCTCCTCGAAGGTCGTGCGCTCGTGGGACGCGTAGCC
>DATHAG010000150.1:0-3482 GCA_035296825.1 Gaiellaceae bacterium
GCCCGCCCTGAGGTTCGGGCGATAGTGCGGAGCTCGTTCGTCGAGTTAGTCCGCCAGGGAAGCGGCGGCTGGGTCGACGACGAACTCGCCTTCGCGACGGCCTGGGTTTCCAGCTGGACGACGTGCGGACCGAGGTGCGGCTCTGGCAGGCGAGCTGGACGTGCTGGTACCGCGTTCGCACGGCGAATACCTTGCTGCACACCTTCCGAACGCTGAATTCGACGTCGTGCCGGATGCCGGACATCTCCTCCTGGACCACTGGCCCGACGCTCTCGACTGGCTCGTCGGCGGAGGCTTACACGGCCGCTAGTCTCCCAGAAGGAGGTGGAGCGAATGTCCAGCAAGGTGGAGAAGACCGACGAGGAGTGGCGCCGCGAGCTGACGCCCGAGCAGTACCACATATTGCGCGAGAAGGGAACCGAGCGGCCCTGGAGCGGCGAGTACAACGACGTGAAGGAGAAGGGGACCTTCAGGTGCGCCGCGTGCGGGGCTGAGCTCTTCCGGTCGGACGAAAAGTTCGAGTCCGGCTCGGGCTGGCCGAGCTTCTACGCGCCGGCCGACGAGGAAGCTGTCGAGACCGAGGAGGACCGGAGCCTGTTCATGCGGCGAACCGAGGTCATCTGCGCCGCGTGCAACTCTCATCTGGGCCATGTCTTCGACGACGGGCCGCAGCCGACCGGCCAGCGGTACTGCATCAACTCGCTGGCGCTGAAGCTCGATCCGGAGGACGAGGCCAAGGACTGAGCTGGAGGCGCCCGGGCTCGCCCGCGCCCAAGCAAGACCATCCGCGTCGACCTGGATGGTTCCGGAGGCAGGTTCACGGGGTAGACTCGCCATGCCCGGTATCCACAAGGAACTGGAGCCTGCGTGCGATTCGAATCAGTTTGTGTCGTCGGCGCCGGACGCGTCGGGAAGGCCGTAGCCGCAAGGCTTACTGAGCGCATCCCGACATGGGTCGCGGGTCGCGAGCTCGAGTGCGGAGACGCCGACCTGATCCTCCTCTGCGTCCCTGACCGCGCGATCGCCGAGATCGCGCCCCAAATTTCCGTCGGCTCCTGGATCGCGCACACGAGCGGGGCCTGCCGCCTCGACGCCCTTTCGCCGCACGCACGCCGTTTCAGTGTCCATCCGCTCCAGACCTTCACGCTCGAGCGTGGCCCCGAGCAGCTCGACGGCGCCTGGGCCGCCGTCAGCGGCTCCGGCCCCGAGGACGAGGCAACCGGCTTCGAGCTCGCCCGGCTGCTCGGGCTCGAGCCATTCGTCCTCGCGGACGAACGCCGGCCCCTCTACCACGCCGGCGCGACGGTTGCCGCAAGCTTCCTGGTGACGCTCCACTCGGCGGCCGCGGAGCTCTTCGCCGCAGCAGGCGCCCCGCCGGCGGCGCTCGAGCCGCTCATGCGCCAGACGATCGACAACGGATTCGCACCGACCGGGCCCCACGTGCGCGGCGACTGGACGACTGTCGAGGGCCATGTGGAGGCGATTCGTGAGCACCGGCCGGCTCTCGAGCCTCTATATCGCCTGCTCAGCGAAGCGACGGCGGAGGCGGTCGTCTCGTGAGGAGAGCGCGGACGATCTCGGGCCTCCGCGCGGCACTCGAGCCCGAGCGAGGCCGGGGCCGCATCGGCCTCGTCCCCACCATGGGCGCTCTGCATCGCGGCCACCTCGAGCTCCTGGCTGCGGCCCGGCGCGAATGTGACGCGGTCGTCGTCAGCATCTTTGTGAACCCGGCGCAGTTCGACGATCCAGAAGATCTCGCCGCCTACGAGCCAGATCTGGAGGCCGATGCGCAGGTCGCAGAACGCGCCGGGACCGACGTCCTCTTCGTCCCATCCATCGAGGACATGTATCCCGATGGCTACCAGACCTGGGTCGAGGTCGAGGAGCTCTCACGCGGTCTCGAGGGGGAGGCGCGGCCGGGCCATTTTCGCGGCGTCGCAACGGTCTGTTTGAAGCTCTTCAACATCGTTCGCCCGGCGCGAGCCTATTTCGGCGAGAAGGACGCGCAGCAGGCGGCGATCGTCGAGCGGCTCGTGCGGGACCTGAACCTGGAGCTCGAGATTCGTGTGATCCCAACGGTTCGCGACATGGACAATCTCGCCCTTAGCTCGCGGAACGCGCGCCTCTCTGCGGAGGAGCGGCAGGCTGCCCGCGCCCTCCCTCGCGCGCTCTTCTCCGCCCAACTGGCCCACCGCCGCGGGGACGACGCCGTCGCCGCAGCACGCGCTGCCCTGGCCGAGGAGCCGCTCCTCGACCCGGAATACGTCGAAGTGACGAGCTTCGAAGCCCGACCGATTCTTGCCGCCGCCGTCCGCGTCGGACGCGTGCGGCTGATCGACAACGTCCCTCTGGAAGGAGCAGTACATGAGTAGTCGACCACCCACCGCCGGAAAGCTCCCACTCACCGAGCTTGGCGAGATGAAGCAGCGCGGGGACCCGATCGTGATGGTGACGGCGTACGACTATCCGAGCGGGCGGCTCGTCGACGCGGCCGGCGTCGACCTCGTCCTGGTCGGAGATACCGCCGCGATGGTCGTTATGGGGTACGACGGCACGGTCCCCGCGACGCTGGACGAGATGCTCCTTCTGACCCTGTGGGTCTCCCGGGGCGCGTCTAGACCTCTGGTCGTCGGCGACCTTCCGTTCGGCTCGTACGAGGTGTCGGACGAGCAGGCCGTCGAAACCGCCGTCCGCATGCTGAAGGAAGGCGGCGCCGACCTCGTCAAGCTCGAGGGCGCGGGGCCGAGCCTCTCCCGACTCCAGGCGATCTCGGCGGCCGGGATCCCGGTGATGGGTCACCTCGGCCTCACCCCCCAGTCGGCGACGAAGCTCGGTGGCTTCAAGGCGCAGGGCCGGACGGCCACGAGGGCACACGAGCTCTACGACGATGCGCTCGCGCTGCAGGCGGCAGGTGCTTCCGCATTGGTGCTCGAGGCGGTGCCGGAGCCAGTCGCGGCCCGGATTACGAAAGCTCTCCGCATTCCGACCATCGGCATCGGGGCAGGCCGCGGTTGCGACGGTCAGGTCCTCGTTTGGCACGACCTCCTCGGCCTCTATGAGGGACGCTCACCGCGATTCGCAAAGCGCTATGCCGAGATCGCGCCGCAGATCCGTGCCGCGCTCGAGCGCTTCGTCGGCGACGTCCGCTCCGGCGCCTTCCCGGGGGAAGAGCACACCTACTCGATCCCGCAGGAGGAACTCACGCGCTTCGAAGCCGAGGTTCCGTCCTAGGAGGGCTTGGCGAAACGAGCGTGGCCGCAGGGCCGCACTGCTCGCCCCGAGACGGCGTCCTCAGTCGCACCGATAGCGCTAGTAGGGGCACTCCCTCCGTCTTACCTTGGGAGACGACCCATCGGGTCGACGACGAGCGACGTTCCACCAATTCCACCTAGAGAAGCGAGGGAATGAGCCCGAGCGCGACGAGTGCAAGCGCCGCAAGCATCAACGCCCCGACCGACCGCACCACGGGCCACTCGTGGACG
>DATHAG010000151.1:0-14029 GCA_035296825.1 Gaiellaceae bacterium
TAGATGGCTGATCGGTAATTGGCGTGCGGAATGCCGGTCAACCGTCTGGCGCTGCCGTAGACTGCGAGCGGCTCATGGCCAGCGACATGGGAGAACGACGCCGGCGGCCGCGGCGCGGATCCCTCCAGCGCCCGGTGTCGAGCAGGATTTACCGGGCCGGCTTCGCCGGCGTCGTGGTGGCGCTCCTCGTTGCCGCATTCACGGTTGGGCGTTTCGACCCACTCCCCGAACCGAAGCTCGACCCCTCGTTCGACGAGGCGAGTGCCGTCCAGTTCGCGAGCGACTTCGCCCGGCTGAATCCCAGCCGCACCCCTGGCTCGCCCGGAGCCGTCGACGCGGGTCGATGGGTAACGGAGCGGCTCTCGGACTACGGGCTAAAGGCGCACCGCCAGGCGTTCCGGGTCCAGATCGCCGGCCTCGGTGAGCGCGAGATTGTCAATCTGATCGCGATCGTCCCGGGACGCTCCCCGGAGGCCATCGTCGTCCTCGCCCACCGAGACAACCTGGGCATCTCCCACGGAGCCAACGACAATGCTTCGGGAACCGGAGCTCTGCTCGAGCTGGCCCGCAACGTCGCCTCCACCTCGCTCTCGCACACGCTCGTGTTGGTCTCGACGGACGGGGGAGCCTACGGGGGCATCGGTGCGGACGCCTTCGCGCGGGACCCGGAGGTGCTGCGCCAGATCATCGGCCGCGAGTCCTCGATCGCGGCCGTGGTCAATCTCGACGGCTTGGGCGGTTCAGGTCCCCCACGCCTTCTCTTCTCCGGCGAGACCGCGCGGACAGCGGCTACGGCGCTGGTCGCGACAGCGGCAGAGAGCATCCGCGAGCAGACGCAGGAGGAGCCGGAAGAGCCCGGAGCCCTCTCGCAGCTCGTCGACCTCGCCTTCCCGTTCAGCCTCTATGAGCATGCGCCCTTCGTTGCCCGCGGCGTGCCCGCGATCACATTCACGACCTCGGGCGTCCGGCCGCCCCGAGCCCAAACCGACACGATAGACCGCCTCCACGGCGATCGCCTGGGGCTCCTCGGCCGCTCGGCGCAATCGCTGATCGCCTCGCTCGACGGTGCTCCGGAGACCGCGAGCGGCACCCAGTCCTACCTCGCGCTCGGATCCCGCTTCCTACGCGGGTGGACGATCCAGTTCCTCTTCCTCATGGCCTTGGTGCCTTTCCTGGCAACGGTCATAGACCTCTTCGCTCGCTCCCGCCGACGGCACGTGCCGCTCCTGCCGGCGCTCCGGAGCCTCCGGAGCCGGCTCGGAGTTTGGCTCTGGGCGGGCGTCGTTTTCGCCCTCTTCTCCGCGCTGGGCGCGTTCCCGACTGGAACCGCGCGCCCGATCCACCCCGACGCCCCGATCGTCGGCGACTGGCCATACGTCGCCATCATCGGCCTCTGCATGCTCTCGATTCTCGGCTGGCTCGTCGCCCGCCCGAGGCTGGCACGAGCGGTAGCCGTCGACGGGGCCGACGAGCTCGGCGGCTATCTCGCGGCTCTCCTCGGTCTCGGCATGATCGCGCTCATCGTGGCTGCGTCGAACCCCTTCGCGCTCCTGTTCATTCTTCCCTCGCTACACGCATGGCTCTGGCTCCCCCAAATCCAGGACCGGCCGCTTCCGCTTCGGCTCACGCTCTTTGCAGCGGGGTTCACAGGTCCGCTGCTCCTCTTCCTTTCCTTCGCCAGCCGGTACGACCTCGGAGTCGACACGCTCTGGTACCTACCGGCCCTGGTCTCCGTGGGCTATGTGCCGCTGCCACTCCTCCTCGCCACGCTTTGCTGGGGCGCCGTCGCAACACAGGTCGGAGCGCTCGCCCTGAGCAAGTATGCCCCCTATCCGGCGCCTGACGAGCGGCCGCTGCGGGGCCCGATCAGGAAGACGATCAGACGGATCGTGCTGCTTTCCCGCAACCGAAGCCGCACGCATGCTGGAGAAGACGCAGAGCCGGAGCGGCTCCGGTCCGTCGGCCCCTAGGCACTAGACGAGCTCGAGGTACCGGACGGTCGCTGCCGCGGCCAGCTCATCGGTTCCGGCCTCCACGTAAACGAGGGCGTCGGCGCCGCCCGAGCGCACCATCATGTGCGACTCCTGGCCGTCTAACGGGCGAAGCAGCGTCTCGTCGTCCTCCCTCGTAGCCACGCGCGCACGGATGAGCTCGTCGCGGTGCTCGTTCCGGCGAACCGCCGCGGCCAACCGCCCCGAGCGGAACCGGGGCAGCGGCTCCGGCAGCCCGAGAAGCGCATTCACGGCCGGCCGCACGAAGAGCTCGAAGGTGACGAGAACGGAGACCGGGTTGCCCGGAAGGTTGAAAATAGGGGTGTCCCGCCGCATGCTGAACGCAACCGGCTTCCCGGGCTTCACGCTCACGCCCCAGAAGACTTCCTCCGAGCGTAGCTTCGCCTGGACGGCGCGCACTAGGTCGTGCGGGCCCACGGATGCCCCTCCCGAGGTGACGAGCATGTCGAAGCCGAGGAGCGCGCGCTCCATCGTGCGATGGAGCTCCTCCGCGTCGTCTGCAACCACGCCGAGCTGGGCCGGGACGGCGCCGGCGTTGCCGAGCGCTGCCGCCAGCAACAGGCCGTTCGACTCGTAGATCTGGCCCGGCTCGAGCGCTTCGCCGGGCTGTCGGAGCTCCGTTCCCGTGACGAGGATCCCGACGCGGGGCCGCTTTGCGCATTGCACCTCCGAGACCCCCGCTGCTGCGAGTGCCCCGACCTGGGCAGGGCCGAGCAGCGTCCCGGCTTCCAGCACCTGCTGGCCCGCCTGTGCGTCCCCACCGCGGGGGCGGACATTCGCGCCCTGCCGGGCCTCTTCGCTGAACGTCACCCGCGAGCCCTCTTGCTGGACGAGCTCGAGTGGCACGACGGTGTCCGCACCTTCCGGGACGACACCGCCCGTGGAGATCGCCATCGCCTCACCAGGCGCCAGGGAGCGGGTTGGCGGGCGCCCGGCCGCAATCTCCTCGACGACCGGCAGGGTCACTCCCACCGCCACGTCCGCGGCACGCACCGCGAAGCCGTCCATCGCCGAGCTCGCAAAGGGAGGCAGATCGACCTCGGCCGTCGCCGTGCCGGCGAGCACCCGCCCGGCAGCCCGCTCGATCGGAACACGCTCGGGCGCGAGCGCTCGCACGCGCTCGAGGATCAAGCGGTGCGCCTCGCCAACGGAGATGAGGTCGGGCACGAAGCCGTACGCTAACCGGCCCGGGCCGGTCTAGATCGGCACGGCGTCCCGCAAGAGGTACGCAGAGAGCCCGACGGCCAGCCAGCGGGCGGTCACGTCTTCCTCGACCGCGGCGAGCGGGACTGCCCACACTGCGTACCAGGGCACGAGCCAAGTCGTCGCCAGGAGAACGAAGCCGGCGCAAAGACCAAGCCTGGCCCGGCCCCGCCACGCCTCGAGAAGCAACCAGAGGTACGCGATCACGAAGAGACCCGCGAGCAACCCGGCTGCAAGACCTTCGGGGAGGCCGAGCTGAGAGAGCCGGTTCGGGAGGCTGTAGCGAGCCTGGTCGGAGAGGTTGTCGGCCAGCGGCCCGAAGGCGTCGAGCCATGCAGTCCCATAGCGCAGGAAGGCCGCAGCCGCGAGGACTCCGACCGCAAGCGCGAACCCCAGGTACGGCAGGGGCCGCCCATTCCTGCGCAATTCAAGCGCGCGCAGCGGCAGAAAGAGAAGCGGAACCCACTTGACCGCGATCGAGCAGGCCCAGGCGGCTCCCTCCAGCTGTCGGCGCCCGGTTGCCGCAAGTACGAGGGCGGCCAGGACGAACACCATCATCAGCGCGTCGTTGTGGCCGCCTCCGGCGAAGTGAAGAGCGAGGAGTGGGTTCCAGCCCACGAAGGCCGCCGAAAACGCCGGCCTCGTCCCAAGTCGTGCTGCCAGGCCTGCAAGGGCGAGCATGGCGGCGGCGGCAAGGCCTTTGTAGAGGCCGCCGGCGAGTCCGGCCGAATCGCCCACGACCGCGGCGTGTCCCTCGGAGAGCAGCGTGAACCCGGGGCCGTAGACGGTCGTCGTGTCGCGCCAACGCTCGCCCATGAGCGGATATGCGGGGTCGTCAGGGAACGCGCTCGGCGGATCCGAATAGGGGTTGGCATCGTGCACCGCACCTAGGCGCCCGTAGTCCCAGTACGTGTAGGCATCGGTGGAGAGCAGGACCGGCCCGGCGAGCGGCACGAGTTGGACGGCCGCTGTGATCGCGAGGACTGCACCCACCCGTACCCGGCGCTCGCGACCGAGGAGAACCACGGCGAGCACGTAGGCGGCAAAGGCGGCGGCGCTCGCGCCGAGGTAGAGCCAGGCCCACTTCGACTCGCCGCCCGCGTGTTCGGGTGCAAGTGGCGAAGCTTCGGGAAACGAGGCGGCGACGGCGAGGCCGACGAAGAGCAGGCAGGCGAGCCCGGATCCGAGCACCGGCGCCTCCGCCGCGCGCGCCTCCCACCCGCCGGCCGGCCGGGTCACCTAGTCGTTCGAGGGCGGCGTGGTCTCCTGCGGCGGAGGCGTAGGAGCAGTCGTGCCCGCGGGAGGCGCGGTCTCAGTCGCGGCGCCGCCGGTATCGGTCTCGCCGGAGGAGGTCGATTCGTCGTCCTTCTCGCCGCCGCCGCCACAGTTCTGTGTACAGGGCGGCGGGCCGTAGTAGGCGTACTGTCCGTGGAACGACTGCCACTCGACGGGCTGGTTTGGATATGCGAACTCGGTGGAGGGAGAGCTCCCGATCGCGGCGACCATGAAGTCGTGCCAGATCTGCGCCGGGAAGGTGCCGCCGGCGACCCTGATCCCGTGCACGCTCGTCATCGGGATCTGCGCCCGGGGATGGCCGACCCAGACGGCCGTCGCGAGCGTGGGCGTGTAGCCAACGAACCAGGCGTCCGCGAAGTCGTCCGCCGTACCGGTCTTCCCAGCCGCCGGCCGGTCGATGTTCGCTGCGGTGCCGGTACCCGCCAGGATGTTCTGCTGCAGGATCTTGGTCACCTCGTACGCGACGCCGTCCCTGAAAATGCGCTCGCGCTTCGGCTTCCCCCAGCCGGCCCCTGTGTCGACCTTGCCGGTCGCCAGCACGACCTTCTTGATTGCCATCGGCTCGGAGTAGATGCCGCCGGCGGCAAGCGTTGCATACGCCGAAGCCATGTCGAGCACCGAGACCGAGTTCGTCCCGAGACCGACCGACGCAACCGGCTCGAGTCGCGTCTTGATACCCATCTCGTGAGCGATCCTGACCACGTTCTCCGGCCCGACGTCGAGCGTCAGCCGGGCGTAGACGGTGTTGTCGGAGCGAAGCGTCGAGGAAACGATCGTCGAGGGACCGTAGTAATCACCTGCGTATGTAGAGACGTCCCAGGGCTCGCTGAGAGGATCCGGCTGCCAGTGAAACGGCGCCGAGAGGTACATGGTCGAGTTGGGGTTGATGCCCTGGCGGATCGACTCTGTCAGGACGAACGTCTTGAAGGCCGAGCCCGCCTGGCGCGTGCCTTGCGCGGCAAGGTTGAACTGAACGCCGCGGCGTCCCGGAATCACCGCTGTCATCGCCCTGATGGCGCCGTTTTTCGGGTTGATCGAGACGACCGCGGAAGCGGGGTCGCTGCGCTCGGTCAGGTTCGCCTTGACGGCGCGCCGTGCCGCTACCTGGAAGCGAGGATCGATCGTCGTGTAGACCTTGAGCCCGCCGCTTCGGACGGTGGAGACGCCGTACTCCGCGATCAAAAGATCGCGGACGTACCCGAAGAAGAACGGCTCGCGAATCTTCGTGTAGATCTGGCCTCGCCGCAGCTTCAGCCGCTTCGCTGCAGCACGGTCGTACTCCGCCTGGGTGATGTTTCCCGCGACCAGCATGGCGCGGAGCACCTCGTTCCGCCGCCGCACTGCCTCGTCAGGCCGCGCGAAGGGATCGTAGACCGAAGGAGCCTGCGGCAGCCCGGCGAGGAGGGCAGCCTGTGCGAGCCCGAGCTTCTTGGCAGGCCGCGAGAAGTACGTCTGCGCGGCGGCCTCGATGCCGTAGGCGTGGTTTCCGAAGTACACCTGGTTCAGATAGGTCTGGAGGATCCGGTCTTTCGTCCAGGCGTCGTCGAGCTTGAGTGCGAGGCACGCCTCCTTCGTCTTCCGTTTCAGCGAGCGCTCGTTGCCGATGTAGAGGTTTCGGACGAGCTGCTGGGTGATGGTCGAACCGCCCTCCACGATCCGGCCGCTCTCCAGGTTCTTGAAGGCGGCGCGAAAGATGCCGTGGAAGTCGAGGCCCCCGTGCTCGTAGAAGCGCCTGTCCTCGATCGCGACCGTCGCTTCGCGGATCGCAGTCGACATCCGATCGAGCTTGACCGGCTGTCGATTCCGCTCCGCCGGGATCGCGCCGAGCGGTGTGCCGTCCGCTGCATAGACGAACGAGTTCTGCCCCAGTGCGACAGGGCGGAGCAGCTCGAGGCTGCAGCTGTTTCGAAACGCGCTTGCGCCCGTGAAGGCTGCGGCAGTCAGAGCCGCCAGAATGGCCACCGCACCGAGCCCGACCGTCAGGAGGACAAGGCGACGGCGAGCGGCGTGATGGCGTCTGCGCCGGTTTCGGTCTCGCCGCCTGTGATTGGCGTAGACGTTGGCCGCCGGCCTTGACCTGCCGCCGTTCCGAGATCGTCCGTTGCCATTCCCCGGGCGCCCATTGCCGGGCCCCCCACGGCCGTTCCCCTTTCCGTTTCCCCCGCGCGCGGGAGGCATCAGAGGAGCCCTTCCTGGCGCAGTCGCCGGTGTGCAGCCAGGCGCAGCGACGCCTCGAGGTCGGCCACCCGCGCCGGCTGCGCCCACGCCTCGATCCGCACAAGGGCTCGGTCGGTCCCGAAGTCGCTCACGGTGATGTGGGGCTCAGTGTCGGGCATGGCGTCGGGCGCGCCTTTCGCCTCCTCGGCGACGAGTGCGAGCACTCGGTCGAGGTCAGACGAGATCGGTACTGGAATCGTGACCTCCGCGAGATGCTCCAAACGTGCGATGGTCGAGTTTTGGATCGTATCGGAGGCAAGCTTCTCGTTCGGAATGTAGAAACGGGCGCCGTTGCCGGTTTGAAGGATCGTGTAGGTCAGAGCAATCTCCTGCACAGTCCCGGAAGCATCGGCAACCTTGACCTCGTCCCCGAGGCGAAGTGGCTGGGTGAAAGCGATCATGATGCCGGACACGAAATTCCCCAGGCTGGAGCGTGCCGCCAGACCGATTACGAGGCCCACCACGGCTGAGGAGGCGAGGATGCCTCCGGCAACCGCCCTGATCTCCGGAATCACGAGGAGAGCGCTCAGGACACCGAAGACGACGATTGTCGCGACGAGGCTCCGTCGGAGAACGCGGTAGCGCGTCATCGCCTGCGGCTCGAGCTTCAGGCGCCGGGTCAGCGCCCGATCGGCAAGGCGCGCCACGACGAGCGCGGTCAGGATCACGCCGGCCGCTACCGCGGCACGCTTCCAGTCGGCGTCCATCCGAAGTCAGTTCTCTAGAACGGCAGCGGCTTCCTGCCTGCGAATCCGCTTTCGAGCGTGTGCCACCAGGCGACATCGGGCTCACCCAGCCGCCAGCAGAGGAGCACGGTCGATCCGTCGACCGGATGTCGGGCCGGGAAGTCAACGAGGCCCGTGTCGGGATCCTTGACCTGAACGCCGAGGCTGTCGAGCTCCCCGATCGCTTCCCGGAGCCGGCCCGCGGCGGCCGCAGCCTCCTCCTGGAGTGCACCCACCGGGCCCGGGTGAAGCCCGCCGCCGTTCCCAGCCACCCGCGCGCGCACCGGTTCGAGCCGACGCTCGAGCTCGGAGAGGCTTCGGCGCGCCGTCACGAGGCGCTCGACCGCGGACCTGACGGTCGGCAGGGCGGCGTTTGCTTCCTCCGGCGTGAAGACCCGCACGATCGGGATACTTCCTGATCGCGTGACCCTCCGCCGGCCTGTCCTTCTCCTTCTCCTGGCAGCTCTCGTCACGACGGGATGCGGAGAGCGCCCGGAGCCCGTGGGCGACCTCTCCGTGAAGTACCCGGTCCGGGTTCGGGGCGGGGGCGACACTCCAACCGTCCTCCCGCGTGCGCCAAAGCGGATCGTGGCCCTCGACTTGGGCGCGGTCGAGCTTCTGGCGCGAATGGGCGTAGGCGGACGACTCGTCGGGCTGCCGTCCGGTGCACCGGTCCCGGCAGGAGCCGAGGCGCAGAGGGTCGTCCCACCCAGCGGGCAGATCGACGTCGAGGAGATCGTCTCTCTGCGCCCGGACCTGATCGTCGCGACCCCCGACACGGACCCCGTCGACGTCTCGCGGGCCCAGCGGGAAAGCGGGGCCGCGCTCTACATCCAGCCTTCCGAATCAGTCGACGACGTTACCAGGAGCGCGATCGAGCTCGGCTTTCTCGTCGCCGAGCCGGCAAAAGCCCGGGTGCTCGTGGCGGAGATGCGGCGCAGCCTCGCAGACCTCGAGGCAGCGCTCGCCGGCGTCCCGGAACGCACAGTCTTCGTCGACACCGGCTTCTTCGTCACCGTGCCCAGACAATCGCTCCTCGGTGATCTGGTCCGGCGCGCGCGGGGGCGAAGCGTCGCCGGCGCGCGGCCGGGGCTCGAACCGTTCCCGCTCGGCCGCCTCACACAACGCGACCCTGACGTCTACCTCGCCACCTCGGACACTCGTGTCACTCTGGCGCGCCTTCGCTCGAACCCCAAGACCAAGGGACTCCGATCAGTCCGGGAGGGCCGGTTCCAACTCCTCCCGGTCCCCCTCGTCACGACTGCCGGGCCGCGCGTGCCCGAAGCGCTCGCCGAGATCGCTCGCGCCCTCCATCCAGAGGCGTTCTAGGTGGTCGTGGCAGCCGATCTCGACGCAGTCACACTCGACGCGCTCGGAACACTCGTCGAGCTCGCAGATCCGGTTCCGGGCCTGGGCCGGGCCCTGGCCGCGCATGGGGTAGAGCGGAAGTACGCTGATGTCAGCCGGGCGTTCGCCGCCGAGGTCGAGTACTACCTCCCGCGCGCACACACCGGGAGCGATCTCGCGACCCTCACAACGCTTCGGCGGGATTGCGCGGGCGTTTTCCTCGACGCGTGCCAGGCCGACCTCGATCCCGTCGCCTTCGCGCCCGACTTCGACGCCGCGATCGGGTTTCGGCTCCTCCCGAATGTCGTCCCCGCGCTCGACGCCTTGCAGGCGGCCGGGCTCTCGCTCGCCTGTGTGGCCAACTGGGATGTCTCGTTGACCGAACATCTGGAGGGTCTAGGCCTGACTCAGCACTTCGATGTGACGGTGAGCTCGGCCGAGGCCGGGGCACAGAAGCCGGATCCGCGACCGTTCGAGCTCGCGCTGGAGCGGCTGAGAGTTTCGGCGAGCCGCGCGCTCCATTGCGGCGACTCCGACGCCGACCGGGAGGGCGCCGCGCGGGCTGGGCTCGCGTTCGAGCCCGATCCGGTGGCCACGCTCCCGGAGCGACTGGGGATTAGATGACGGACGGGCGAAAGCAGGGCCTGCAGACACGCGCAATCCACGCGCCGCCTGCACGCGACTCGTCCGGTGTCCCGCTTGTGGGTCCGATCGTTCCCGCCGCCACGTTCTCTTTCGAGACGGCCGCGGAGTTCGGGCGCGTCATGAGCGAGGAGGAGTACGGGTTTCTCTATGCCCGCCTCCGCAATCCGACCGTCGAGGAATTGAATGCAGTCCTCGCGTCGCTCGAGGGCGCGGAGGCGGCGCAAGCCTTTTCGTCCGGCATGGCTGCGATCACCGCCGCGCTCGTGACCACGTTGGGAGCCGGCGACACGCTCCTCTGTGCGCGCCAGCTCTACGGCAACACGTACTCGTTCGTCGAGAAGCACCTGTCCCGGCTCGGGGTCGAAGTCGTATACCTCGACGTCACGAACGTGGCCGCCTGGGAGCGCCCGGCACAAGCGCTGTACGTAGAGACGATCGCAAATCCCGCCGTCCCGGTCGCCGATCTGCGGGCGCTCGCCGAGCGGAAGGGCGACGGCGTTCTCATCGTTGACAACACGCTAGCTTCACCCGCGCTTTGTCGACCCCTCGAGCTCGGCGCCGACATCGTTTGCGAATCGGCGACCAAGTACTTGAACGGCCATCACGATGTCACGGCCGGTGTACTCGCGGGGAGCGCCGAAGCCGTCGCTCGGGCCCGCAACCACCTAATCGACGTCGGCTCGGTGCTCGACCCGTTCCCCGCCTTTCTCCTCCGCCGAGGGTTGAAGACGCTCGCGCTTCGGATGAAGCGAGCGTCGACGAACGCGCTCGCTCTCGCTCGCCTCCTCGAGGGTCACGACAAGGTCGAGCGGGTTCACTACGTCGGCCTCCCGAGCTACGAGCACTACGAGCTGGCCGTAAGCCAGCTCGACGATTCGGGCGGCATGCTGGCCTTCGAAGTCGGCGGGCGCGAGGACGGCGAGCGGGTCATGGACGCCCTCGATCTCTGTGCCCGCGCCACGAGTCTCGGCGGCGTCGACACTTTGGTCTCGCACCCGGCCTCGACGAGCCACCGGCAGTTCAGCGCTGACCAGCTCGAGGCGGCCGGGGTGTCCGAGGGCCTCCTGCGCGTGTCCGTAGGCTGTGAAGATGAAGACGACATCGTCACCGACTTCGAGCAGGCCCTCGGCCGCCTCTAGATGGTTGACCGGTAATTGACGTGCCTTCGGGGGCGGGCCAGACGAAGCCAGGGTGTGCCATCGGCCGTGGGCAAGGCTTGAAGCCTTGACAAGGGTCGGGGCGCAGCCTGGCGCCGTGTCTGGGCCGCCACCCGAGGGTGCGGTAATTGCCGATCAACCATCTCGGCAGATCGGCCCCCTTGCAGCGTGGCTCGTCCTCGTCGCCCTGCAGATCGCGCTGGCGTTCTCGGCCACGAGCGACGACGACGCCGTTCGCGACCCGGACCCGCTTTTCAGCTGGGAGCTCGCCATTGGCGGCACCATCGTCTATGCGATCGTGGTCGCGCTCACATTCGCCATCGTTAAGTCGTACCCGATGGACGTCCGCAGCGCCCTCGGGCTGAAGCGGTTCGCTAGCCGCTGGGTGTGGATCGCGCTGGGGGTCGCCATCGCCTCCCTGATCGTGGCGGTCATCGCGGAGCCGTTCCTCCACGGGGGTGAGGAGCAGGGCCTCGAGCCCGGGGAGTGGCAGCCCGACCGCGCGGGCGCGTTCGTCGCAAATTCCCTCGTCGTCGTCCTGGTCGGCCCCTTCGCCGAGGAGCTCTTCTTCCGCGGCCTCGGAGTCCGCGTGCTTCGGTTTCTCGGCCCCGCAGTCGCGATCGGAGGCACGGCACTCCTCTTCGGACTGGCCCACGGCATCCTCGGAGCTCTCCCCCCGCTCGTCTTCTTCGGGGTCGGCCTGGCGTGGGTTCGCTACCGCTCGGACAGCGTGTGGCCCGGCTTCATCTCGCACGCCGCCTTCAACGGCGCCGGGATCGCGATCGCGATCGCGACCTTCTAGAGGGATTGGTGGAACGTCGCTCGTCGTCGGGGTGCGATGGTCGTTCTCCCAGAGTAAGGACGGAGGGAGCGCCGATAGCGGCGCTATCGAAGCGACTGAGGACGCCGCCTCGGAGCGAGCAACGCGGCCCGGCGGCGAGCGCCCGTTACATCGAGCCCTCCCAAAGCACTTCCTCGCTACCAGCCGTTCGATGCGTCAGACTCCCGCGCAGTGCGGCGCGCGGTCGTGTTCGGGGTCTTGCTCCTCGCCTTCGCCTCTCCGGCAGTCGCCGCCGCGGTCGGGGAGACCGTCAGCATCGCGGTCAGCCGGACGACGGTTCCATTCGACAGGACCGTTCATTTCACTGGCACGGTCAGCCCTGCCGTAGGTGGAGCGCCGATCGGCGCCTATCTGATCGAGGGCGACAGCGCCTTCGTCGTAGCGAGCGGTACAACCCGAGCCGACGGCACCTACGACATCGTCGGGACGATTCGGAAGCCCGGCAGCTACGTCACCCGGGCGAGGGTGGACGCGGCGGGCACGATCGCCGAGTCCGGCTCGGTCGCACTCGCAGTGCTCCCTTCGCTGACCGCCCTCTTCGAGGGCTCGTCAACGATCGGCGGCGGCCTCGTTCTTGCCGGACGCCTCCAGCCCGCTCGCTCCGGCACCCTCCGCAGAACGATCGGCACCCGGACGAGCTGGGTCCGGGTGGGCTCCGCCGGACGTTTCCGAATCGTCGTCCCGACGATCAAACCGGGCGTGCTGACCGTGAAGCTGACTTTGACTCCGGCGACCGGCTATGCCGCGAAGAGCGCCACGAAGCGGCGGCGGATCACCCTGCCCTATCTCGCCCGCGGATCGAGCGGCGGAAGTGTCCGCCTTCTCGAGCGCATGCTGCGCGACCGTCACTACGCAATCCCGCGAGTCGACTCCGTCTACGGCTACGACACCGTCCAGGCAGTCTGGGCTTTCCAGAAGGTCTACCGGCTGCGACGAACCGGGCGCGTGACACCGGCGCTCTGGCGGCTGCTGAGCCGGGTCGGAGCGCCCGCCCCCCGGGTCAGGCGCGGCAACCACATCGAGGTGGACAAGACCCGGCAGATCCTCCTCGAGGTGCGAGGCGGCCGGGTGGTGAATGTCCTCCACGTCTCGACGGGAGCCACCGGCAACACACCGGTGGGCGTGTGGCACGTCTACAGCAAACTGCGTGGCTACAACGCCCTGGGCATGTACTACTCGCTCTTTTTCCGTGGTGGATTCGCTATCCACGGCTATCACTCGGTACCATCCTTCCCCGCAAGCCACGGCTGCGTCCGGATCCCGATCTGGGCGGCGTACTCCCTCTTTAACCGCTGGACGTACGGCGCCACAGTGCGCGTCTTCCCCTAGTCCCGGCGCAGCGCGGCGACTATCCTTCGCCGCCCATGGACGGCGCGAGCAAGGACCCAGTGGTTCGGCAGATCCGAGAGCAGATCTCGGACAACGACCGTGCGATCGTCGAGGCGATCAACAAGCGCCTGAAGCTCGTCGCTCGCTTGAAGGAGTACAAAGCCTCGCGCGGCTACGACTTCCTCGATCCCTCCAGGGAAGAGTGGATGGTCAGCTACCTGACCAGAGCGAATACCGGCCCGCTCTCGGCGGACGGCCTGAAAGAGGTCTACACCGAACTCCTCGACCTGACGAAGCGCGAGGTGGCGCGAAGCCAGGACGAGCCCGCCGAAGCCGCGAGCTAGAGGCCATGACCTAGCTCTCCGTCGAGAAGTCCTCGGGCTTCACCTCGTCGAGGAACTTCTTGAACTCCTCGACGACCTCTTCCTCGTTCACATCCTCGTGCTCGAACTCGATCGCACTCTCCTCGATCACAGCCTCGGCCGCGAAGATCGGAGCTCCTGAGCGTACGGCGAGCGCGATCGCGTCGCTCGGCCGCGAGTCGATCTCAATCTCCGAGCCGTCGACCGCCACGGTGATGAGGGCATAGAACGTGTTCTCCCGGAGCTCCGTGACGGCGATCCGAATGATCCGGGCGTCCAGCTGCTCCAGCACCTCGGTGAGGAGGTCGTGCGTCATCGGTCGCGGCGTGTTCGCTCCCTGAAGCTTCATCAGGATCGCCGCGGCCTCGGGGTGCCCGATCCAAATCGGGAGGAACTTATTTCCCTCCTGGGTCTTCAGGAGGACGATCGGCTGCTTGCCGACCATGTCGAAGCTCACCCCGTAAATGACCATCTCCTGCATCAAGTCGCCCTCATCTGATGATACTCACGGCCCGAGCGACGTCTCGATCCGAGCGCTCGTGCGTAGGCGAGCGAAGTCGGCGGACGCAGCCGATTAGACTCCGACCATATGGCTGGCGCCTCCGACCATGTCGTGGCAGCCGTCGCTGCGGCGTGTTCCTATGAGGCGAGAACTAGCAGCCGACTTGCTCGACGTCGCAGTGCCGTGGCGGTATCAGTCTCAGGGGACATTCCCGCACACTGGCACACCACGAGCACGTCGTCGCTTGACACTCGGTAGCGTTGTCCCGATGTCGAGGGTCTTGGTAACTGGGATGTCGGGAACCGGCAAGTCGTCGGCTCTCGCCGAACTTGGCCGACGCGGTTATCGCGTCGTAGACACCGGTGATCCGGGCTGGCGCGAGTATCGCGAGTA
>DATHAG010000152.1:0-8348 GCA_035296825.1 Gaiellaceae bacterium
GCCGACCTCGAGCGCCACGTGGTTTAGTCCGACCAGGTTCCGCTGCGAAGATGTGGGCCTGATGACGCGTGCACGCCTAGTCGGACTAAACCACGTGGCGCTCGAGGTCGGCGACGTCGAAGAGGCGCTCGCGTTCTACGGGCGGATCTTCGACTTCGAGCTCCGCGGGCGCAGTGCGCGCATGGCGTTCATCGACCTGGGCGATCAGTTCGTTGCGCTGGCGGCAGGCAGGACGCAAGCGCCCGACGAGCAGAGACACTTCGGGCTCGTCGTCGATTCGAAGCAGGCCGCGCGCGAAGCCCTCGCCGAGGCCGGTGTCGAGGTGCTTCCGGGCCGGGGGCTCGATTTCCGCGATCCGTGGGGCAACGTGGTCGAAGTCGTCGAGTACTCGGACATCCAGTTCACCAAGGAGCCGCGGGTGCTCGCCGGCATGGATTTCGCCGGGCTCGGGAAGTCGGAGCAAGCGCTCGAGGAACTGCGCGCGAAGGGCCTCGCAGACTGAGCGAACCGCGGCACTGCCCTTATGCCCCCGGGGGACCCCGTTGGTTACCCCCTGCGGTCAGCGTACGGCGCACTTTGGCGCACAGGGCACGCAGGACGTCGCAACACTGTGCCCGGCGGCCGGCGCGCTCGTGACAGCTAGGTGACAGCCGCCTCGCCGAGCAGCGACTTTGCCTCGGCGAAGAAGTCGGCCTCGGGCCGGACCTTGAAGTCGGGCCCGAACGCGTAGGTCCGCGGTCCCTCCGATGTCTCGATCGCGACGACCACCGGAGCCTCTCCCGGATACTCCCGTACGAGATCTGCCAGGTTGCGCAGAAGCCCGGCGGGTGCCTTTCGAGCATCGACCTTGAGTCGCACCTCGGAGCGTTCGGGCATGGCTTCGAAGGGAGCGACTTCCATCGCGATCAGCTTCGTCTCCCCCTCCTGCTTGTGGTCGACCCGACCCTTGATCACGAGGACACGATCCGCCTCGAGCAGCTCGCGCGACGACGCATAGACCGAGTTGAAGACTACGGTCTCGATCGACCCGGAAAGGTCGTCGAGCCGGAGGAACACCATTGGCTCACCCTTCTTCGTCGTCAGCGCCTTGATCGCGCCGACGATCCCGCCGACCGTGAGGATCTCACCGTCCCGCCGGCGCTCGACCTCAGCCAGCTGGCAGTCGACCTTCTTCCGGAGGGATTCCTTCGCTCCCTGCAGTGGGTGCTCCGAGACATAGAGACCGAGCGACTCCTTCTCGAACGCGAGCCGCTCGTTTTTCTCCCACTCCTCTGCCGGGACGGGCGGATGATGCTTGCGGGCCGCCGGTGCCTCTTCGCCACCCCCGCCCAGGTCGAAGATCGAGCTCTGACCCGCGAGGCGATCGGCCTGCTGGCGCCCGCCAGCCCCGACAGCCTGCTCGAGGACGTTCCAGATCCCCATCCGAGCTGCGCCAGTCGAGTCGAAGGCCCCACACTTGACGAGAGATTCGAGTGCGCGCTTGTTGACCACCTGCGGGTCGACGCGTTCGCAGAAGTCCCAGATCGACTCGAACGGCCCATCGGCCTCACGCGCGGCGACGATCGCACGAACCGCGTTTTCGCCCACGTTCTTGACCGCGTTCAGACCAAACCGGATTTTCCCCTCGACCACCGCGAAGTCGGCCGCGGAGCAGTTGACGTCAGGCGGCTCGACCTTGATCCCCATCTCCTCGCACGCAGCGACGTAGAGCGGCACGCGGTCCTTCGTGTTCATGACCGACGAGATGAGCGCGGCCATGTACTCCGCCGGCCAGTTGGCCTTCAGATAGGCCGTCCGGTAGGCGATCAGCGCATAGCAGGCCGCATGCGACTTGTTGAAGGAGTAGTCCTGGGCCTGTTCCATGTCCTTCCAAAGCTGGTTCGCCACCGACGGCGTGACGCCGCCCTGCGCGGCTCCCTCCAGGAACTTGTCCTTCAGGGAAGCCATGAGCGAATGGATCTTCTTGCCGATCGCCTTCCGGAGATCGTCCGCCTCCGCCGGCGAGAATCCCGCCAACTGCTTGGCGATCTCCATGTACTGCTCCTGGTAGATGCAGATCCCGTACGTCGGCTCCGTGATCGGCTTCAGGCGCTCATCGAGGAAATGGGGCCGCTCTGTCCCTGCCTTGCGCTTTGCATAGACCGGGATGTAGCCCATCGGTCCCGGCCGGTAGAGCGCGACGAGCGCGATCAGGTCCTCGAACTCGGTCGGCCGCACCTGCCGGAGCGCCTCCCGCATTCCCGACGACTCGAACTGAAAGACGCCGGAGGACTCTCCGCGCTGCAGCATGGCGTAGGTCTTCGCATCGTCCAGCGGGATCGAGACGATGTCGACGCCGCCCACGAGCTCGATCGCCTTGTCGATCACGTCCAGGTTCCGAAGACCGAGGAAGTCCATCTTCAGCAGCCCAAGCGCTTCCACGTCGCCCATCGGGAACTGCGTCACGACTTCCTGATCAGCGCCTTTCTGCTGGAGCGGGATGTACTCGGTGAGCGGCCTGTCACCGATCACGACACCCGCTGCATGGATCGAGTCCTGGCGGACGAGCCCCTCGAGCGGCTTCGCGAGGTCGACGATCTGGCGCACCGTCTCGTCCTGGTCGTAGGCGGCCTTGAGATCGGCTCCCTTCTTGAGGCAGTCACCAAGGTAGACCTTCGGTCCCTCTGGAATGAGCTTCGCGATCCGGTCGACCGTCCCGTAGGGGATGTCGAGAACGCGGCCCGCGTCACGCACGGCCGCGCGGGCCATCATCGTCCCGAAGGTGATGATCTGGGCGACGCGGTCACGGCCGTACTTCTCGGACACGTAGTTGATGACCTGGTCGCGGCCGTGGACGGAGAAGTCGATGTCGATGTCCGGCATCGATTTGCGGCCAGGGTTCAGAAAGCGCTCGAACAGAAGGTCGTACTTGATCGGATCGATGTCGGTGATCTCGAGGCTGTAGGCAACGAGGCTCCCCGCCGCCGAGCCACGACCCGGCCCGACGCCGATGCCGTTTCGCTTCGCGAAGGAGATGAAGTCCCAGACGATCAGGAAGTAGTCCGCGAAGCCCATCTCCCGGATCGTCTTCAACTCGAACTTGAGTCGCTCCTGGAGCTCTGGTGTGACGTTTTCGTAGCGCTTTTGCAGGCCTTTTTCGCAGAGCTCGACGAGATAGTCGAAGGCGTCGCGCTTCTCCGGGGTGGGGAACGTCGGCAGCAGGATCCGGCCGAGCTCCATCGTCACCGTGCAGCGTTCGGCGATCTCGAGCGTGCGCGCGACCGCCTCGGGGTACGCCGCGAAGTCCTGCCGCATCTCCTGCGGGGTCTTGAAGAAGAACTGGTCGGTGTCGAAGCGCCAGTGATTCGGGTTGGCGAGCGAGTCCCCGGACTGAATGCAGAGAAGCGCCTCGTGGGCGCGCGCGTCCTCGTGGCGCAGATAGTGAACATCGCCGGTAGCGACGAGCGGAAGACCCGTCGAGGCCGCAATCTCGGCCAGCTGGGCGTTGATCTTCGGCTGTACCTCGAGCCCGGCGTCCTGGATCTCGAGGTAGGTCGAGTCACGGCCGAAGATGTCCGTCAGGCGCGTCAGCTCCTCCTCTGCCTCGCCACGATTCCCGTTCTCCAGCGCCTTGCAGACCCGGCCCGAGAGACACCCGGAGAGGGCGATCAGCCCGGCCGCATGCGAAGAGAGAAGCTCCCAGTCCACCCGCGGCTTGTAGTAATAGCCCTCGAGGAATCCGGCCGATGCGAGCTTGATGAGGTTCGCGTACCCCTCGTTCGACTCCGCGAGGAGCGTCAGATGGGCATACCCCTTCGTCAGTGCCCTACGGTCGTCCGCGACGTAAACCTCGCAGCCAAGAATCGGCTTGACGCCGTGCTTTCCGGCCTCTCGGTAGAGCTCGACGGCGCCGGCGAGCGAGCCGTGGTCGGTGAGCGTGACGGCGGGCATCTCAAGGTCGGCGGCACGAGCAGCGAGGTCGGGGATGCGGCACGCCCCATCGAGGATCGAGTACTCGGAGTGGACGTGAAGGTGAACGAAAGGCGCCTCGGGCACGGGCAGTCGATTCTAGTCCGGGGGGTGGACCGCACCCGATTCCCGGTTTACACTCCCACGCGAGAAAGGAGGTGGTCCGATAGCGACAAAGGAGGAGAAGCTCGAGATGGAGGGGGAGGTCGTCGAGGCCTTTCCGAACGGCATGTTCAAGATCCAGCTCGACAACGGGCACGAGGCGCTCGGCTACACGGCCGGCAAGATGCGACGCTTCCGCATCAAGATCTTTCCGGGCGACCGAGTCAAGGTCGAGCTGAGCCCGTACGACCTGAGCCGCGGGCGCATCGTCTACCGTCATCGCTAGCGCAGGCCGGCCGACGGAGACATTGTCGCCTCCGCCGGCCGAACCTCGGCGCTAGCCGTTCGACGCGCCCGGCGTCGGAGCCGTGGTGAGAATGAAATCGGCAGCGTTGCTGTTCGTGTCCCCGCTCGCACCGTCACGCCCGGCGCTGCTTCCTGGCGCATCCGTGATCGGAGGTGCAAGGGCAGCAGTTCCCTCGACCAGGGCGTTCGCCGTCCCCTCCCCGTAGCCGACGGAATCGACAACCGCGCCGGTGGTGTTGCGGAGCCCGACTCCGCCTGCGGTCGAGGAGAGCCCAAAGCTAAAGCTCTGGTCTGCCGCGTGGCTCCCTGCGTAGGCGTTCCCACCGAAGAGATAGAAGCCACCGGCAGAAATGGTCGTGCCAGCCGGAATCGTCGCAAGCGTGACGTCGCTCGTCCCGGAGGCCGACCTGTAGACCAGCTTGAAGCCGCCGACGTCGGCCGGCGCTTCGCCCGCATTGGCGATCTCGACGAACTCGTTTCCGAGCGCGCCTGTGACGCCGGTCGAGAACTCGTTGACCGTCAGACGAGTTGTGCCCACGGGCGGTCTTCCCTCGCTCACGCAGCGGATTTGGGCCTGACCGTCGGCGTCGTATTGGATCTGGATTGCGCCTTGGTTCCCCTCGAATGTGCAAGCAAGGCCACTCAGCGCTTCGAAGGACGAAAGCCCCGCTCCCGGATCGCCTTTCGGCCCCTGCGGCCCGGCTGGGCCGGGCGGGCCTGGGGGCCCGGCGGTCCCTGGCTCGCCAGCGGCTCCCTGCCTGCCTGCGGGGCCTTGCGCGCCGGCAACCCCAGCCGGCCCTGCACCGCCCTTCGGCCCGCGGATGTTCCATGAGAGCTTTCGCTCCCTGGGCCTGCAGTTGTCGGGATTTGCGACGACCCGTAGCTTCCCGCTCTTCAGCAGTCGACAGGCATGGATCGTCCCGTCCTCATCCGGGATCGCCGCCGCAGCGAACGTGGCCGCGACAACTCCCAGAAGCGCCGCGGCCCCGAGCACAGTGATTCGAGGCATTCGACCTCTCGAGCGCATCATGGTGTTCTCCTTCCGATCGAGGGACAAGCACCGGTGATAGCGCTGACTGGACGGCGATCACTCGCCTGCGCTCCTTTCGGTCGTCTCACGACACACCTGTGTGCGAGCTCGAGGCGTGCTGCGTTCGTCGGGCCCTCCGCCCTCGTGGCGAACGACTCGCCCGCCGTGGCCTGAGGAGAGGTCAGTCCTCGAGCGGCAATTCGCGGCGCAGGCGCTCGATCAGGTGCGATGCTTCGGCCCTCGTCCCGGGCCAATGCGTGTCGGTCTGGGTGCAAAGAGCTCTGGCGAGCGCGTAGATCTGGCGCACCGTCGGCTTCGGGCTAGCTCTCCCCGACCCGGGGCGGGGTCCGGAGCCCCCGAACGAGCGCTCGATCGCATGCGGGAGAGGGAACGAGGCAAAGGCGCGGGGTTGTGTCACGCAAGGTGACAAGACTGAGCCGTCCTGTGATTGAAAGTGGAACACGGCCTCTGGCGCCACGTCTGGGCCGCCATCCGAGGTGGTAAGGGGCGATCAACCATCTATGGTCTCGGCCGCATGGCCGAGTCGCTTCTCATTCCCGGCCGCTACAACGGCCCTCCGGGATCCGCGAACGGTGGCTATGCCTGCGGCCTGGTAGCTGCACATGTGGAGGGCGACGCCGAGGTGACCCTCCGTCTCCCCCCTCCGCTCGACACCCGCTTGGCGCTCGTCCGCGAGGGCGGGCGAGTCGAGCTCCGCGATGGGGACCGGCTCGTCGCGGAGGGGGAGCCTGTCGAGCTCGACGTCGACGTGCCGGAGCCTGTCACGCTGCCCGAAGCCGACCTGGCTGCGCGCGATTTCGCGGGGTTCCTCCACCATGCATATGCGACGTGCTTCGTCTGCGGCCCGGACAGAAGCGACGGGCTCGCCATTTACCCTGGGCCGGTTGCGCGACGTGACGGGCTCGTGGCCGCGCCCTGGGTACCGGGCGGCGAGGTACCCCCGGAGCTCGTCTGGGCGGCTCTCGACTGCCCATCCGGGTGGGCGGTCGACGACTTCCAGCGCGAGGGAATTCTCCTCGGGAGGCTAGCCGCCCGCATCGTCGAGCTGCCCCGTGCCGGCGAGCCGCACGTCGCAATCGGCTGGCGGCGCGCGATTGAGGGACGTAAGCGCCTGGCCGGCTCCGCCCTCTACACCGCGGGTGGCGAATTGCTTGCCTTCGCAGCTTCGACGTGGATCGAGCTCCGCCCTCCGAACTAGTGGCCGTGCTCGGAGGGAAGGCCGAAGCGTTCGGCCGTCTCACCCTCGAAATCGAACTCGATCACGACGGCAGGTTCCTCGCCCGCGACCCAGGCGTCGTGACCCGGCTCGAGCGCAAGCACTGCCGGCGCGTCATGCTCGAACGTACAGCCGTCGGCGTACGCACCCTCGATCCGGCCGCGCGCGAGAAAGCCAACGTGGGCGTGCATGCAGAGATCGGTGCCCACTTCCGGCTTCATGTCCTTCGACCAGCGAAACCCGGCTGGGTAGACGACGCGCTTCACCCGACCGTTGCCCGCCGGTACGACGTCGACCGAGGCGCCACCAACCTCGTTGTGGTCGGCTCCCTCGATCGGCGCGGTTAGCTGATCCACGCCAAGAGCCTATTCGAGCAGCTTCGAGAGCTCCAGCTGGACAGCCGTTCGGCGAAATTCGAGCGCGTCGTTCAGCGCGAGCATGGCCGTGTTCTCGAAGTCTGTGCCGGTGACGATCCGCTCCACCCCTCGCCCGGCAGCGAGCCGCATGGACTCGAGCTTGGCCGCGCGCGCGAGCCCGCGGCGGCGGAACTCAGGCAGCGTGCCGGTCATCTCGATCTCCGCAAAGCGCCCGGCGATCAGGAGCCAGGACATCGCCACGGCGCGCCCGTCGACGAGTGCGACGACGCTCGTCTCTTCGTCGAGGTGCGGGCTCCGCCACATCGCACCCTCCCACTCCTCGAAGCTCGAGCCGGTCCAGGGCTCGTCGGTCGGCATCCCCGCTTCCACGGTCACGAAGAGCTCGTAGAGCTCGTGCAGGCGATTGCGAAGCTGCGCGAGCTTGACGATCTCGGACCCGGTCGGAGGAGATGCGGGCGGAAGATCGACCGCACCGAGGTCGATGTCGAAGAGCTGCTCCCAGCGTGCCGTTGCGAAGCCTCGGGCTGTTGCGAACCGCTCGCCGCGAGACCCCGGAAAGGCGTAGGAAGTCACCTTTCGGGCGCCGCAGGCTCGCAGGTGGGTCTCCGACCGATCGAAGAGCTCGCGACCGATGCCCTCCCCTTCCCGGTCCTGCCGGACACCCACCCAGAGCTCCGCGACACCCGGGGTTGCGACTTGCCAGGTGAGGCCGGCGGCGGCCCAACCCACGACCTCGTCGCCCTCCACGGCCACGAGCCAGTTGGGCCGAGCTCGCGCCGGCTGGCTTTCGAACTCGTGGCGCACGCTCGGCCCGGTCCAGAGCCAGTGCGGATTGGCCGCACGAGCAATACTTGCGGCCGCGGAAGCGTCTGCCGGAGCAAACGCTCGGATCATGCGAAGCGTCCCGGCGCGTGCTCCGGGGTCGGCACACCCTCCGCAAGCCGCTTGCAGGCAGCCGGAATGGTCATCATCCCAATCGAGGAGAACCCCGAGGCGACCTCTAGGCCGTCGAGCCCGGGCACTGGGCCGACGACCGGAAGCCCGTCGGGGCTCATGGCGCGCCGCCCTGACCACGCGGCGACGACCGGAACGCCGCGCAGCCGGGGCGAGACCCGGGCTGCGCGCTCGGCAAGGCGGCGGACCGTGTCAGGGCCCTCCGCCTCCTCCGTCAACGACCGTCCCAATGAAGTCCCGATCACGCACTGGCCCGCCGAGCGCGCGCCGAGGAGCAGCGAGACCAGGCTCGGATCCTCGACCTCTCCGGCTGCAACCTGCGCGAGCGTGGGGTCCGCAACGAGCAGGCCCATTTCCTCCTGGACCGGCCAGACGGCCTGCTCGATCGAGTACG
>DATHAG010000153.1:0-2268 GCA_035296825.1 Gaiellaceae bacterium
AGCGCAACGAGCACTCCGAGGAGGCCGAGTACTGGTCGCCGGATCGCCATCGGACCATCTCCGGCGAAGAGGCGGGCGAATTGATCCCCGCGCTCCAGCCGATGGACCCGACCTCCGCCTACCTCTTCTACGACTGCCAGACCGACGACGCCCGCCTCGTGCTCACCGTGCTGGGCGAGGCCGAGCGGTTCGGCGCCGTGATCGTGAACGGCGCGGAGGTGACCGAGGTCCTGGAGGACGGCGGGAAGGCCACCGGGATCGCCTTCACGGAAGCCGAGTCGGGCGAGCGGATCGAGGTGCACGCCGCGAACGTCGTCAATGCGACGGGTGTGTGGGCCGATCAGATTCGCCCGGGCGAGCTCCTCAACGAGGAGGAGATCCCGAAGATCAGGCCGAGCCGCGGATCGCACATCACGCTTTCGACCGAGGACCTGGACATCGGCACGGCCGCCTGCATCGTCCCCGCCGGCTCCGACCGGACGATCTTCGCTCTGCCCTGGTACGGGCGGGTCCTGGTCGGGACGACCGATAACGACTACGAGGGCGGGATCGACGAGGTACCGACGAGCGGCCGCGACGTCGGCTACCTGCTCGAGGCGCTGAACGCCTACTTCGGGACAGATCTCGACGCGGGCCGGCTTACCGGCGCGTACGCGGGAGTACGGCCGTTGATCTCGTCCGGGGACCCCAAGAAGTCCGTCGACATCTCCCGGAAGGCCGAGCTGTATGAGACCTCCTCGGGGATGCTCACAATCACCGGCGGCAAGCTCACCACCTTCCGGCGAATGGCCGCTCAGGTCGTCGATCGCATCGTCGAGCGGGAAGGGCGCGAAGCCGAATGCCGCACGGACGACATCCCGCTCGGGATGTCGGCACGCCACGAGGACCTGGAGACGACCGTCGAGCTTCCCGAAGGGGCGACCGAGCAGCTCGCCTTTCGCTACGGGCACGCCGCCCGGGCCGTGCTCGACCTCTGCGAGGAGCGCTCGGATCTCGCCGAGCCGATCGTCCCAGGGCGCCCCGACCTGATGGCCGAAGTCGTGATCGCGGCACGGCGGGAGCAGGCCCGTTCGGTCGCCGACGTGCTGCTGCGCCGGACAAGGCTGGGCCTCGTCGCCGAGCCCGGGCTTCGGGACGGCGAGCGGGTGGAAACGGTTGCGGCCGCGCTGGGCGATGAGCTCGGCTGGAGCGCAGAGCGGGTCTCCGAGGAGGCCGCGGGTTGGAGCCGTGTGGCCGAAGCCGAAGGACTCGATCCGAGCAGGGTGGCCGCCCCCTAGTCAGCGCTCCTCCGATCCGGGGCGACTAGCATGCCCGCGTTGATGGCCCTCAAGGACGAACACCTCGCGAGCCTGCACGAGCGCGCGCGCGGGCTCGAGGTACCGCGCTACCGGATGCTCCCTCGCGATGAGTTGATCGAGGCGATCGAGGAGCGCGCGGGCGGCTCAGAGCCCGAGCCGAAGCGGGCGGATCCCGTCGAGGCGGAGCCCGTCGCCGAAGCCGAAGACCGGGCGGAGGTCCCCGAGAAGACCGACGGTGAGCAGGAGGGCGAGGCCGAAGCCGAGGCCGAGGAGGTCACCGGGGTGCTCGACCGGATGCCCCAGGGCTACGGCTTTCTGCGGCTCGCCGGCCTGAGCGAGGCGGAGGGCGACGTCTACGTCTCCACCTCCCAGATCCGCCGCTGCGAGCTGCGACCCGGCGACGAGGTGACCGGACCCGCCCGCCAGCCGCGGCGCGGCGAGCGCCATCGGGCGCTGGTCCGCGTCGAAACCGTCAACGGACAGAGCCCCGAGGGCGAGCGCACGCACTTCGAGGACCTGACCGCGGCGCCACCGCATCGCCGGCTGCTTCCGTCGGAGGCTGACGGCGATCCACTTGTCCGTGCGGTCGACCTGCTGGGGCCACTCGCCTTCGGCCAGCGGGTCCTGGTATTGGCCCAGCCCCGCTCCGGCCGCACCACGCTGCTTCGCGCACTCGGCGCCGGGATCGCGGAGACCGGCGCGCATCTCTGTGTCCTGCTGGCGGACGAGCGTCCAGAGGAGGTACCGCAGTGGGAGAGCGCTCTTCCGCAGGCCGAGATCTTCGCCGCGACCGCCGACCAGGAGCCGCGGGATCACATCCGGGCCGCCGAGCTCGCCATGGGCCACGCGAAGCGCCTGGCCGAGGCCGGGGAGGATGTGGTCGTTTTGATCGACTCGCTGAGCCGGCTCGCCCTTGGTTTCCGTGATTCAGGTCGCGTCAAGCGAATCTTCGGGGCCGGCCGTGAGCTCG
>DATHAG010000154.1:0-4716 GCA_035296825.1 Gaiellaceae bacterium
CCTACATCCCTTTCCTCGAGACAGACTTCATCTATGCGGCGATCTCGCAAGAGCTCGGGCTCGCCGGGGCTGCCGCGATCGTGCTCCTCTACCTGATCTTCGCCTACCGCGGCCTCAGGATCGCGATGCTCGCCGACGACGGCTTCTCGAAGCTGCTCGCGGCCGGGTTGACCGCAACGCTCGCGATCCAGGCATTCATCATCATCGGGGGCGTCACGAAACTGATCCCGCTCACGGGCATCACGCTTCCGTTCGTCTCCTACGGGGGGTCGAGTGTGGTCGCCAACTTTCTCCTCGTCGGGCTCCTGCTCGCCGTTTCCAACCACGTGAACCAGGAGCGGTGAGGGCGTGAACGCTCAGATCCGTCGGCTCTTCTTCGTCTTCGCAGCGCTCTTCGTCGCGCTCGTCGCCATGTCGACCTACTGGCTCTGGAAGGCGCCCGACCTGGAGGCTCGCCGGGGGAATCCGCAGCTCGTGGTGCGCCAGGTGACGATCAAGCGCGGGCTCATCTATGCGGCCAACGGGAAGACGATCTTCGCGACCAACAGGAAAAAGCGGGTGCAGGGCCGCACGTGGTATCTCAGGCGCTACCCGACCGAGGGCCTCGTCGCGGCGACCGTCGGATACTCGACCATCGAGCGTTCGCGAACCGGCCTCGAGAAGTCGCTCAACGACTACCTGACCGGCTCGAACGCGAACCTGCGGACGCTCTTCGACAGGACCGTCGACACGCTCAAGGGCATCACGCGCCAGGGCAACGACGTCGTCACGACGATCGACGTGGCGGCGCAGAGGACCGCCATGGAGGCACTCGCCGGCAACTGCGGCGCCGCCGTGGCTCTCGATCCTCGCGACGGCCGCATCATCGCGATCGCGTCGACCCCCACCTTCGACCCGAATCTCGCTGAGAAGAAGTTCGCGCAGATCCTCAAGATCAAGGGGCCGTGCGAGCCGGCCTCGCCGCTCGTCAACCGGGCCACCAACGACCTCTTCATCCCCGGCTCCACGTTCAAGGTCGTGACTGCGGCGGCCGCGCTTGATTCGGGGCGCTTCACGACGCGGAGCACGTTCGACGACCCCGGCTACTGCATCGAGTACGGCAGGAGGGTGTCGAACTACGCCGACCAGGACGGCGCCGAGGTCTTCGGCCGCGTCGACTTCCCGACCGCGATGGAGCACTCGATCAACTCGGTCTTCTGCAACATCGGCAAGGCAATCGGGCCGCGGCTCGTACTCGACTACGCGAAGCGCTTCGGCTTCTACGAGGACCCGCCGCTCGAGACGCCCTCCGAGGAGCGACTGCGAAGCGGGCTGTATCAGGGAGCCAAGCTCTTCGACCCGACAGAGCCGAATCAGGTCGACCCCGGCCGACTCGCCTTCGGGCAGGAGCGGCTGCTCGCTACACCGCTTCAGATGGCGATGGTCGCCGCGGCGATCGCGAACGGCGGCATCCTCATGGAGCCGCACGTTGTCGACCGGATCGTGAACCCCGACGGCAACGTCGTGACGCGGACGAGCCCCGAGCAGTACCGCGACGTGATCAAGGCCGGGACGGCAGCCGACCTAACGGCCATGATGAGGCTCGTTGTCGAGTCCGGAACGGGTACCGCCGCTCAGATTCCCGGGGTCCCGGTCGCCGGTAAGACGGGGACCGCCGAGACAGGTCGCCAGGGACAAAACGACACGTGGTTCATCGCCTTTGCGCCGGCCGACCGGCCGCGTGTAGCCGTGGCCGTTGCCCTTCACAACCAGAGCGGCACGGGCGGCTCCACCGCGGCTCCGATCGCGAAGACCCTCATCGAGACGGTCCTGAGCAGGGAAACGCAGTGATCGCAGGGCTCGGAAGGGACCGCATCTTGACGCAGGTCGGGCATCTAGGCTAAGACGATGGCCGTTACGGACACCCTGATCAACACGCTCTTCGACGGGCGTTACCGGATCCTCCGGAAGCTCGGCTCCGGTGGGATGGCCAATGTCTACCTGGCGGAGGACGAGGACCTCGGCCGCCGCGTCGCCATCAAGATCCTGAGCGAGCGTTACGCGAACGACGAGAGCTTCAACGAGCGCTTCCGTCGCGAGGCCAAGTCGGCGGCATCCCTCTCGCACCCGAACATCGTCTCGATCTACGACCGCGGCGAGGCGGACGGGATCCCGTACATCGCCATGGAGGTGATCGAGGGGCGGAGCCTCAAGGAGCTCATCCTGACGCGGGGGCCGCTTCCACTCGCGACTGCGATCGACTACACGCATCAGATCTTGGACGCGCTTCGGTTCGCACATCGGAACGGCATCATCCACCGGGACATCAAGCCGCACAACATCCTGCTCGGAGCTGAGAACCGCGCCAAGGTGACCGACTTCGGGATCGCGCGGGCGGGAGCCTCCCAGATGACCGAGGTGGGGTCGATCATGGGCACGGCGCAGTACCTGTCGCCCGAACAGGCGAGGGGAGCTCCGGTCACCGCGGCCTCGGATCTCTACTCGGTCGGCATCGTCCTCTACGAGATGCTCACGGGGCAGGTCCCCTTCAGTGGCGACTCGGCCATCGAGATCGCCATGAAGCACCTGAACGAGACGCCCCGCCCTCCCTCGAGCCTCCGACCCGAGCTGACCCCGGAGCTCGACCAGGTGGTGCTGCGCGCGCTCGGGAAGAATCCCGAGGATCGCTACCAGGCCTCGGAAGAGTTCTCCGCCGACCTCGACCGTGTCGAGGCCGGCATCCCGATCGCGCCGGAGACGAGTGCGGCCGCGACCGCGATCCTCGCCGGAGGCTTCGAGACTTCCGCCACCCGGGTGATCCCACCCACCGAGACCGTCCGACAGCTTCCGTCGACGCAGCCGGCATCGCCACGGCGGCCGCCTCCGACCTATCCACCTCGCTACCGCTACGACGAGCCGCCCCGCAAGCGAAACCGCTTCCTGCCCTGGCTCCTCGTAATCCTGCTCCTAGCCGGAGCGGCAGTCGCCGGCTGGTACGTCTACACGCAAATACAGGACGAGCTCAGGTCGACCCAGGTTCCGGTTCCGAACGTGATCGGGCTGGAGCGAAAGCTCGCCGTCAAGAAGATCGAGGAGCAGGGTTTCCAGGCCGACGTCCAGACAGGGGTCGGGACGGCAGAAGACCGCGGCAAGGTGATCGACCAGAATCCAGACGGCGGCACGCGGATCGAGGAAGGGAGCACCGTCAGGCTCCTCGTCTCACTCGGACCGGAGCAGGTCGAGGTTCCAAATGTGGTCCGAAAATCGCTTGACGAGGCGACGCAGATCCTCGCCGGCGCCGGCTTCCGCTGGACGACGAGGCGCGTGTTCTCGCCGGACGCGCCGGAGGGCGAGGTCACCAAGCAGAACCCTGAGCCCGGCGAGCAGGCAGAGAAGGGGTCGAGCGTGACGCTCACGGTCTCGAAGGGACAGGAGCTTGCGCTCGTGCCCGACGTGCTCCAGCAGACGCGCCAAAGTGCCGAGTCGGAGCTCAGGTCGGCAGGGTTCGTCCCCGAGGCCGTGCTCGTCGACTCGGATTCTCCGAAGGGTTTGGTCGTCGCCCAAGACCCCGATCCGGGGAACCAGATACCGAAAGGGGAGACCGTCCAGATCAGCGTTTCGAAGGGCCCGCAGACGAGCACGGTCCCCGACGTCCTCGATCAGGACCAGGCCAGCGCGGAAGCCGAGCTCGACGCAGCCGGCTTCAAGGTTCGTGTCGTTCGCGAGGACACCGCCGACCCGACCCAGGACGGTGTCGTCATGGATCAGAGCCCGGCACCTGGCCTCGAGGCGCAGCCCGGCTCGCGCGTGACGATCATCGTCGGCCGCTTCGTCGAGACCGTTCCACGGGGCCGAAGCGAGCGAAACGGAGGCGGAAGAGGCTGACGCGAGTCCGGGTCGCAGTCCTCATGGGCGGACGCTCGAGCGAGCACGACGTCTCGATGACCTCGGCCCGATCGGTGATCGCCGGGCTCGATCCGGAGCGCTACGAAGTGCGCGAGATCGAGATCGGACGGGATGGCGCCTGGGAGCTCGGAGCTGCTCGGCAGGGCGAGCTGAGCTCCGGGGCGGCCCGCGGTCTCCCGGTTCCGACCAACGGGCGGCCGGTCGAGCCGCTCGGAGAGGTGGACGTCGTCTTCCCGGTCCTCCATGGGCCCTTCGGTGAGGACGGCACCGTTCAGGGCCTGCTCGAGCTTGCCGGGGTCGCCTACGTCGGCGCGGGCGTGACGGCGTCTGCCCTCTGCATGGACAAGGATCTCTTCAAGTCGGTGATGCGCGACAAGGGCATCCCGGTTACACGAAATGTCACCGCCCTTGCCCGCCACCGGGACCGGATCTCGAACCCGTTCGGCTACCCGGTCGTGATCAAGCCCGCGCGGCTCGGATCGAGCGTGGGCATCACGATCGCCCACGGCGCCGAGGAGTTCGACCGCGGGACCGACCTCGCTTTCGAGCACGATGAGAAGATCCTGATCGAGGAATTCGTCTCTGGCGTCGAGGTGGAATGTAGCGTGCTCGGGAACGACGAGCCGATCGCCTCGCTCCCGGGCGAGATCGTCCCGCTCGCGAGCGAGTGGTACGACTACTCGGCGAAGTACGACGAGGGCGGCATGGAGCTCGTGATCCCGCCCCGGATCCCCGAGCAGACGGTCCGACGCGTCCAGGAGCTCGCCGTGGCGGCATTCGTCGCGGCCGACTGTGAGGGGATGGCCAGGGTGGACTTCTTCGTCCGCGGGG
>DATHAG010000155.1:0-2081 GCA_035296825.1 Gaiellaceae bacterium
GGATACCCGGTGACCGCCAGCTCGGGAAAGATCACGGCGTCCGCGCCCCGGCTGCGCGCCTTCACGAGGTTCGAGACGATCTTGTCCCGGTTTCCGTCCAGGTCGCCGACGACCGAGTTGATCTGCGCGAGCGCCAGCCTCACGAAACCAGCCTAGCAGTTTGCGACTATGAGGCGAAAACCGCGATGGTTTATGTTCCGCGCGGGGCGACCGGCTCAGTGACAATCAGGCTTCTCGAACCACTTCGCGTCCGCGACTTCAGGCTCCTGTGGGCGGGGATGACCATCTCTGCACTCGGCGACGGGATCTATACGGTCGCGCTCGCCTGGCAGGTCTACGACATCTCGAATACGCCGACCGCGCTTTCGCTCGTCGGTGTCGCCTGGTTCGTCCCGCAGATCGCGGCCGTCCTGCTCGCGGGCGCGATCGCGGACCGCGTCGACCGTCGGCTGTTGATGATCACCGCGGACGTCCTACGCGCGGTTGCGATCGGTGTGATGGGCGTCCTCTCGGTCGCGGGCGAGCTCGAGCTCTGGCATGCATGGGTGCTCGTCGCGTTGTACGGAGTAGGCAATTCGTTCTTCTACCCGGCCTATACCGCTCTCGTCCCGCAGGTGCTGTCGAAGGATCTGCTCGTCCAGGCCGCCGCTCTGCGCCAGTTCGTGCGGCCGCTGTCGATGCGAGTCATAGGACCGGCGCTCGGCGGGGCAATCGTGGCCGCGGCCGGACCGGGGACGGGATTTCTCGTCGACGCCGGCTCGTTCGTGGCCTCGACGGTGGCGCTCCTCCTCATGTCGTCGTATCCACTCGTGCGCGAGGCGGGGCGTACCGTCGGCTCCGTCCTCGGCGACATGGTGGACGGCCTGCGCTACGTCCTCTCACAGCGGTGGCTCTCGCTGACACTCCTCGGCGTGACGCTGTCGATGCTCTTCTTCCTCGGCCCGGTCTTCGTGCTCATGCCCTTCGTCGTGAGGAACCACCTCCACGGCGGCGCTGAAGGGCTCGGTCTCGTGCTCGCCGCCGGCGGAATCGGAGCGTTGATTGCTTCGATTGCGCTGGCCCAGCGCGGGCTGCCGCGGCGGCCGCTCGTCGTCGTCTATGTCGGGTGGGCGGTCGCTGCCTTCTGCCTCATCGGCTACGCGGAATCGGCCGTCGTGTGGGAGGCAGCGCTCGTGTCTGCGCTGTCCGTCGGCTCCCTCATCACGGGCCAGATCCTGTGGGAGTCGCTGCTCCAGAAGTGTGTCCCCACGGAGTACCTGGGGCGCGTCGCGAGTGCAGACTCGTTCGTCTCCTCGGGGCTCGCCCCGCTTTCGCTCGCAATCACCGGCCCCGTGGCGGGTGCGCTCGGGAGCCTCGTGACTCTGCGCTGGGCCGGCATCATCTCCGGAGCGATCCTCCTCTGTTTCCTCCTCATCGTCTCCTCCGCTACCGCACTACAACCCCGCGCGGACCCGGGACG
The DNA here is from genome assembly GCA_035296825.1 of Gaiellaceae bacterium. GTDB lineage: Bacteria > Actinomycetota > Thermoleophilia > Gaiellales > Gaiellaceae > DASQGA01. Next base: position 1,460 of record DATHAG010000155.1, read on the forward strand.
AGCTTGAGCGTCCGCGGCTCCGCCCCAAGCGCCGCCGGAAGTTGCTCGAGCGGGTCGTGGCCGGTGACGAGTCGGTACGCCGCCGGGATCTGACGCTTCTTCGCCACACCGAGCTTCCTGCGCAGCGCGTCCGAGTGGGCCTTGGCTGTTCGGGCCGAGAGCCCAAGTCGCTGTCCGATCTCCTCGTTCGAGCAGCCGGCCGCGATGAGCTCGATCACCTGGAGCTGACGCGGTGTGAATGTCTTGCGGCGTCCTTCCATTTGCCCCTCCTTCCTGATTAGATGCTCGCTCAGCGTGGGGGATGGCGCTTGCGGATTGCTGAACGGCGACTGAAGGGCGGCTGAAATGGTCAAGGCCCAGTCGACTCGGACCGACATCGAGTTCGGAGTCTTGGGCCCGCTGGTCGCGAGCGTCGACGGAATAGCGCTCGACTTCGCCGGAGCGAAGGAGCGGAGCCTTCTAGCCTTCCTCCTCCTTCATGCCAACGAGACGGTCTCGGTGGACCGCCTCATTGATGCCCTGTGGCCGGAACATCCTCCGATAACCGCGCGCAACACGCTCCAGGTGCACGTGTCGCGATTGCGCAAGGCAATCGGTCCGAGTCGGCTTGCGACGTTCGCCA
>DATHAG010000156.1:0-2356 GCA_035296825.1 Gaiellaceae bacterium
GCTCGCTCGCGGAGACGATCGCCGACACGCTCGCCTGGGAGCGGGAACGGAGCGGTCGACCGCTCGAGAAGGACTACGGGGCGGGAGGCGAGGTCGCTGGTCTGTCGTCGGAGCGGGAGGCCGAGGTACTTCGTGCCTGGAGGGAGCGGGTATGACGATTCGTACCCTTGTGGTGAGCGGGAGCCTCTGAGCAGGGGCTGAGAGGCGGCCGAAGCCGCGACCGCAGAACCTGATCTGGGTCATGCCAGCGGAGGGAGATTAAGTGCAAGATTCGCTTGTCATCGCGGAGCGCGAGTTCCGCTCGCGGCTCCTTGTCGGCACCGGGAAGTACGACTCGTTCGAGACGATGCGCGAGGCCGTTCTGCGCTCCCGCTGCGAGTTGGTCACCGTCGCCGTTCGCCGCATCGATCTGGATGCGCGCGGCGAGGACATCACAAGCTTTCTCCCGGAGAACATTCTGCTTCTGCCCAACACCTCGGGTGCGGAGACTGCCGAGGAGGCGATCCGGGTCGCTCGCCTGGCCCGCGCCGGGGGCCTGCCTGACTGGATCAAGCTCGAGGTGATCCCGGATGCGCGCTATCTCCTGCCCGACCCTGTCGAGACCCTGAAGGCCGCGGCCGCACTCGTCGAGGACGGGTTCACGGTGCTGCCGTACGTCCTGCCCGACCCGGTGCTCGCGACGAAGCTCGAGGAGGTTGGGTGCGCGACCGTGATGCCGCTCGCGTCGCCGATCGGGAGTGGGCGGGGACTGAAGCTCCGCGACTCGATCCGAATCATGATCGAGCAGGCGACCGTCCCGGTCGTCGTCGATGCGGGTCTCGGCTCCCCGTCGCATGCGGCGGAGGCCATGGAGATGGGCGCCGATGCAGTCCTCGTCAACACGGCGATTGCGCGGGCTCGTGACCCGGTTGCGATGGCACACGCGTTTCGCCTCGCCGTTGAGGCGGGACGGGAAGCGTTCCTCGCGGGTGCGATGGGCGAGGGCGACGCCGAGGCCTCCAGCCCGCCGGCCGGGGTGATCGCCCGCTCGTGAGCGTCTCTCGCCTCCGGCTCGCTCCCGCGGGGGAAACCATGTTTCTCCCGCGAGTCCCCTTCTTACAGTCCCACGTGGAGCAACCTCCCGGTTCCCCCACACCCCTTCCACGCGCTCACCGGCCGAAGGGCGGCGCGTGAGCGCGGTCTGCATCGTCAACGGCAAAGATCATCCGCTCGAGGCGGGGGAAACTGTGAAGCGTCTACTTGCCCGGGTCGGCCTCGAGGGTGGCTACGCGCTTGTGGAGCGAAACGGCCAGCCGGTCCAGCGAAGCGAGTACGGGGAGGTGGAGCTTAGCGATGGCGATCGAATCGTCATTGCGCGCCCCGTCGCCGGCGGATAGGCGCCTCTATCTGGTGACGCCTGGCCGGCCGGACCTGGAGGATTTTCTCGAGGCGGCTGTCCGGGGAGGCGTCGACATCGTCCAGCTCCGTGACAAGAGCCTCGCCGACGCCGAGCTCGTTCCGATGCTCGAGTTGGCACGGGAGGCGACGCAGCGACTGGCTGTGCCGCTGGTCGTAAACGACCGCCCGGACCTGGCCGCACACGTGCACGCGGACTTCGTCCACCTGGGACAGGAGGACATGTCAGTTGCGGAGGCCCGCAGCTTCGGAGTGGGTGTCGGGCTCTCGACGCACGCTCCCACGGAGATCGACCGGGCCGACGCCGACTATCTGGGAGTGGGCCCCGTCTTCGCAACACCGACGAAGGAAGGCCGGGAGCCGGTGGGGCTCGAGCTGGTTCGATACGCCGCCACCCACGCCGTTCGTCCGTGGTTTGCGATCGGCGGCATCGACGCGGCGAACGCGCGAGACGTCGTCGCGGCGGGGGCTCGACGCATTGCAGTCGTTAGGGCGATCGGAGAGGCGCCCGACCCCGAGCGAGCCGCGCGCGAGCTCTGCGCTGTTTTGGCCCCCTGAGCTCTACTAGCTAGGGAAGTCCGCGGAAGAGGATGCGTGCGGTGCTGAGCGCTCCGACCCGTCCGAGCTGGGCGTTCAGTGTGGGCGCGACCTTCGTGGTCCAGACCGTCACCCGCTCTCCCGGAACTCCGGCAGTGGGGGACGTCGCCGTGACCTCGGTGCCCTCTCGGCGCTCGACGAGGGTTTCCGCAGGAACGGAAAGTGCGACGTTCTTGGTTACGGCGCCCGTCCAGCCCGTCGATGTCGTCACGCGCCGGATCCGGAGCTGGAAGTAGGAGCGCATCCAGCGGTACTTGCCGTTGAGCTTGAGCTGGACGATAGCGACGGACTTGGGCACGGCGAAGAGAAGCTTCCGACCCTTGCGCAGCCAGGAATACGGTGATACGGCTGCGCCTCCATTGGG
>DATHAG010000157.1:0-5354 GCA_035296825.1 Gaiellaceae bacterium
CGGCTTCCAGACGACGGTATTTCCCATCAAGGCCGCGGACGAAGGCAGATTGCCGGCGATCGCGGTGAAGTTGAACGGGGTCACCGCGAAGACGAAGCCCTCCAGGGGGCGGTATTCCATGCGGTTCCAGACGCCCGGCGAGGAGATCGGCTGCTCTTCGTAGATCCGCAGCATGAAGCTGACGTTGAAGCGCAGGAAGTCGATCAGCTCGCAGGCGGCATCGATCTCCGCCTGGTGGGCGGTTTTCGACTGGCCGAGCATCGTTGCCGCGTTCAGCGTGTCGCGCCAGGGGCCTGCCAGGAGCTCCGCGGCCCGGAGGAAGACGGCTGCCCGTTCCTCCCACGGAAGGTGATGCCAGTCTTGCCACGCCTCTCCGGCTGCGCCGACAGCGCGCTCCACTTCGGCCGCGCCGCCCTGGTGGACGTCCGCGAGCACATGAGACTTCGCGTGGGGCATGACGGCCTCGCGCGTCTTCCCGGTCTCGACGTCCTCGCCGCCGATGACAAGAGGGATCTCAAGCCGCTCGCCCTTCATCTGCTCGAGTCGCACCCTCAGGCTTTCCCGCTCCGGCGAACCGGGCGCATAGTCTCGCGCAGGCTCGTTGACAGGGGTAGGTAGACGGAAGATCCCTGGGGCGCTCACGGACCGGCATTGTATTTCGCGTGCAGGTGCAGCCGTACGAGGTGCCGGGCTGGGGCGTCGGCGAGCTCTGGCTCCAGGATGGGACGCTCGTCTACCACGAGCTTCCGCGAGCGGCGTCTCCGCGGGCGGCGGGAACGCGGAAGGTCCCCGCCCTGCTTGGGCTCGTGGAGGCCTACTTTGCTGGTCGACGGGTTGCGTTCGACGGGGTCGAGCTCGAGCTCGACTGGTGCACGCCCTTCCAGCGCGCGGTCGCCGAGGCGCTTCGGCGCGTTCCGTACGGCGAGACTGTGACCTATGGAGAGCTGGCGATCGCGGCCGGATACCCCAACGCGCACAGGGCCGTCGGGACGTTCTGTGCCGCGAACCGGTTCCCGCTCGTCCTGCCGTGCCACCGCGTCGTCTCCGCCGCGGGGATCGGCTCGTACGGTTCCCTTGGGAGCGATTACAAGCGCCGCCTGCTGGCGCTCGAGGGGGTGTCCGTTGGCGCTCTCTGATGACGTTCGCTCCGAACTCGCCGCCATCGACCCGGTCAAGCCATGCTGTCGCCTCGCCGAGTTGTCGGCGCTCGTGCGGACGGCTGGAAGCGTCCACCTTCGCGGCTCGGGCCGGATCGGCGTCCACCTCGACGTCGCCGGCGCGGCCGTGGCTCGTCGTGCATTCGCGCTCCTTCGCGGCTACGGGGTCGCCTGCGAGATTCGCACGTTTCGGAGCCGGTCCTTTGAGCGCTCGACACGCTTCCAACTCCACCTGGGCGATGAGCCGCGTGCGGTTCAAACGCTCAACGAGGCAGGGATCCTCGATGCCCGCCTCGCCCCCCTCGACCGGCCGCCGCGGCGCGTCGTCTCGCGCCCGTGCTGCCGGGCTGCCTACCTTCGGGGGGCGTTTCTCGCAGGCGGCTCGGTCAGCGGTCCTCGCCATGCACACCTGGAACTTCGGACGGCGACCGCCGCCGGAGCGGAGCTGCTCGCCGATCTCGCGGCCCGCGACGAGCTGAGGCTGACGACACGCGAGCGGCGGGGGCATGCGATCGTCTACGCGAAGGGCCTCGAGACGATCGCGGATCTGCTCGCGGCCCTCGGAGCCCACGACGCTGCCATCCGTCTCGGCGAGCGGGCCGTTCTGGGTTCCACCCGGTCGCGCGCGAACCGCCTGGCGAATGCCGACCACGCCAATCTCGTCCGGGCGAGCCGCGCGTCCGAGGAGCAGGTTCGCGCGATCGAGCGCCTGCGGGGGGAGGGTCGTCTCGACCATGTCTCACCGGACCTGCGCGAGGTGGCGGAGCTGCGGCTTCGCAATCGCGCGCTCTCTCTCCGCGAGCTGGCAGCGCGTTGTAAGCCACCGGCGACGAAAGCGAGCGTGCAACGCCGGCTGGAGCGCCTTCGGCGTCTGGCCGAGAGCTAAATGAGCGGGCCGGAGGGGAAGCTCCGAGGACGACCTCCCCCTCCGGTTTACACCGCGCTCCGGACCTTGGTGTCGGACGGGGTCTGAATCCAACACCGGACGAGCACGGACCCGCTCGGGAGTGAGTCTGCCACATTCCCCGGGTGACTTCCATGCGTGGTCTGATCGTGAAAGCCCCGTCCCGGGGTACAATCGCGCGCCGGATCGGAGCGAGGAGAGGGATCGGATGAGCGTTCGCGTGGGCATCAATGGGTTCGGCCGGATCGGCCGAAACTTCTTCCGGGCTGCGCGAAAGCGGGGTGCCGACATCGAGATCGTGGCCCTGAACGACCTCGGGGATGCCGAGACGATGGCGCACCTGCTCAAGTACGACTCGATCCTCGGGCCGCTGGGCGAGGAGGTCGAGGCGGCGGAAGGCGTGATTCGCGTCGGCGGAGACACAGAGCTCCGGCTTCTGAACGAGCGCGACCCTGCGCAGCTGCCCTGGAAGGATCTCGGCGTCGAGGTGGCGATCGAGTCGACGGGCCTCTTCACGAAGCGAGACAAGGCTCAGCTCCACCTCGATGCGGGCGCCGAGAAGGTCGTCATCTCGGCCCCGGCGACGGATCCCGACGTGACGCTCGTCCTGGGGGTCAACGACGAGGCCTACGACCGCGAGGAGCACCGCATCATCTCGAACGCCTCCTGTACGACGAATTGCGTCGCGCCGCTTGCGAAGGTCCTGAACGATGCGTGGGGGATCGAGGTCGGCTTCATGACGACGATCCACGCGTATACGAACGACCAGAGCATCCTCGACCTCCCGCACAGCGACCTGCGCCGCGCCCGGGCCGCGGCCATCAACTTGATCCCGACGTCGACCGGGGCCGCCCGCGCGATCGGGCTCGTGATCCCGGAGCTGAAGGGGAAGGTGGACGGAGTCTCGGTTCGAGCACCTGTGCCGATCGGCTCGCTCGTCGACCTCGTTGTTCGGCTCGGCAGCGAGGTGGACGGAGACGAGGTGAACGCTCGGTTCGCCGAGCTGGCCGACAACGGCCCGCTCGAGGGCATCCTCCGTTACTCGGACGAGCCTCTCGTCTCGAGCGACATCGTCGGGAGCTCTTTTTCGTCCATCTTCGACAGCGACATGACGATGGCGAACGGAAACATGGTCAAGGTGTTCTCCTGGTACGACAATGAATGGGGCTTCAGCTGCCGGATGGTGGATCTCGTGCATCGCCTGCTTTGAGGCGGCCCCGCTCCGTGCGGGAGGCGGACGTGGCCGGCAAGCGCGTCCTCGTCCGCGTTGACTTCAACGTGCCGCTCGAGGACGGGCGCGTAGCCGACGACACGCGCATGCGCGCCGCGCTGCCGACGATCCGACACCTGCTCGACGAAGGCGCCTCCGAGGTCGTTCTCTGCTCCCATCTCGGGCGCCCGAAGGGCGCTGACCCGAGCTGCTCGCTGAAGCCGGTCGAGGAGCATCTCCACACGCTTCTGGAGGACGAGCGCGTCCGCCTCCTCGAAAACACCCGCTTCGAACCTGGAGAGACGAAGAACGATCCTGCTTTCGCGCGCGAGCTCGCAACGCACGCCGACCTCTATGTGAACGACGCGTTCGGCTCGGCGCATCGGGCGCATGCGTCCACCGAGGGTGTGGCGCATCTCCTTCCGGCCTACGCGGGCTTCCTGCTCGAGCGGGAGCTCGAGGAGCTCGGGGGACTCCTCGAGACGCCCGAGCAGCCGTTCGTCGCGATTGTGGGGGGTGCGAAGGTCGATGACAAGATCGGCGTCCTCGAGTCGCTTTCGGAACGTGCGGATGCGGTTCTCGTCGGAGGCAAGATGGCCGGGGAGCTTTCGGCCGGGAACGATGGCCACGCTCGGCTGCCGGGCGACCGGCTTCTCCTTCCCGTCGATGTCGTGGCGGCTGCCTCGTTCGACGCCGATGCGGAGAGCCGGGTCGCGCCCGCGGACGACCTGCCGGACGGGTGGCTCGGGCTCGACATCGGGCCCGAGACCCGGGCGATCTTCGCGGAGCGAATCACGTCGAGTCGCACCGCCTTCTGGAACGGGCCCATGGGTGTCTTCGAATGGCCGCGCTTTGCCGCAGGGACGAGGGCGGTCGCGGAGGCGGTCGCGGAGGCCGAGGGCCATACGGTCGTCGGGGGTGGGGACTCGGTTCGAGCAATCGCCGAGCTCGACCTGGCCGACCGGGTGGACTGGGTCTCGACCGGCGGTGGGGCGGCGCTCGAGCTCCTCGAGGGCAAAGAGCTCCCCGGCGTCGCGGCGATACCGGAGGCATGACGTGTTGATCGCGGGCAACTGGAAGCTGTTCAAGCGGCCGTCTGAAACGGTCGAGTTCTGTGCCGCGTTCAGACCGCCGCAGGGCGTCGACGTCGTCGTCTGCCCGCCGTTCACGTCGTTGCGGGAGGCCGTCGCGAGCGGCCTCGATGTCTTCGCGCAAAACGTTCACTGGGAGCGCGAAGGAGCTTTCACGGGCGAGGTCTCGGCCGAGATGCTGCTCGAGCTCGAAGTCGAAGGAGCGCTCGTTGGGCATTCCGAGCGGCGCCAATACTTCTGCGAGACGGACGAAACGACTGCGCGCCGTGCCGAGCGGGCCCTGGAGGCCGGCCTTCGCGTCATCGCCTGCGTTGGCGAGCTCGAGGGCGAGCGTGAGGGCGGCGAGACCGAGAACGTGCTGCGGCGGCAGGTCTCCGTGCTCCCGGAACACGAGCGCCTCGTGGTGGCGTACGAGCCCGTGTGGGCGATCGGGACGGGGAAGACGGCGACGCCCGGGCTCGCCCAGGAAGCCCATGCCTTCATCAAGAGCCTCATCGACGCACCGGTTCTCTACGGCGGCTCCGTAAAGCCCGACAACGCCGAGGAGCTCCTGTCTCAACCGGACGTGGACGGCGCCCTTGTGGGTGGGGCCTCGCTCGACGTCGACTCCTTCGCGGCGATTTGCGAAACGGCGAGCCGTATCCGCTCGTAGCGCTCGTCGTCCTCGACGGCTGGGGGTGCGCGCCGCCGGGGCCGGGGAACGCGGTCGAGCTCGCCGCAACCCCTGGTTTCGACGCCCTGTGGGCCGGCTACCCACACACGACGCTGGCTGCGTCCGGCCGCGCCGTCGGCCTCCCGGAGGGACAGATGGGGAACTCCGAGGTCGGCCACCTGACAATCGGAGCGGGGAGGATCGTGCCGCAGGATCTCGTCCGGGTCAACGATGCGATCGCGGACGGCTCCTTCTTCGAGAATGACGCTCTGGTCCGCGCCTTCCGTCGAGCGAAGGAGCGGGGGGGAAACGTGCATCTCCTGGGGCTCGTCTCGTACGG
>DATHAG010000158.1:0-6635 GCA_035296825.1 Gaiellaceae bacterium
CGCCGCAGAGAGCGCGGCGCTCCAGCTCTACCTCGCTCGTCGCTACAGCGCCAAGCTCCTCTACGAGCTCGAGCTACACGGCGACACCGACCTCGCGGACATGCGCGACCGATACGCCGAGATCCTCGGGGACGCGACCAAGATCGAGCCGGCCTCCTCGGATTACCTCGCCGACGTTGACGATGCCTTCTACGCGACCGGGTATCTCCGCTCCTGGGCCTTCGAAGCCCAGCTCCGAACGTTCCTGCGCGAGGAGTTCGGGCACGCCTGGTTCGCGCGCCGCGAGGCGGGCTCCCTCCTCCGCGAGCTTTGGAACGAGGGGCAGCGGCTGGATGCCGATGAGATGCTGCGCGAGGTCACGGGGGCCGAGCTCGAGCTCAGCGCGATCGGGGAGCGAATTCAGGAGCCCCTGTCCGCATGACCCGGATCGTGATCGCGGGCGCCGCAGGACGGGACTTCCACAACTTCAACGTCGCGTTCCGTGAGCGTGAGGACGTCGAGGTGGTCGCCTTCACCGCCGCGCAGATCCCGGACATCGACGGGCGCGTTTATCCCGCGGAGCTCGCGGGCTCCCACTACCCGGAGGGGATCCCCATCGTCGCCGAGGATGAGCTCACCGAGCTCGTTCTCCGCGTGAACGCCGACGAAGTCGTGTTCGCCTACTCGGACGTCACCCACGAGCACGTCATGCATATCGGCTCAATCGCGCTCGCCGCGGGTGCCGACTACCGCCTGCTCGGGCCCAAGGCGACGGAGCTGGCGTCCTCGAAGCCGGTCGTTGCCATCTGTGCCGTGCGCACCGGATCGGGAAAGAGCCAGACGACACGTCACGTGGCCCGCGTCCTCCGGGAGGACGGAAAGCGCGTCGCCGTCCTCCGGCACCCGATGCCGTACGGCGACCTGACGAAACAGGTCGTGCAGCGGTTCGAGCGCTACGAAGATCTCGATGCAAGCGACTGCACGATCGAGGAGCGCGAGGAGTACGAGCCGCATATCGCGGAAGGGAACCTCGTCTTCGCCGGGGTCGACTACGCCCGGATCCTCGCCGCCGCGGAAAGAGAAGCCGATGTGATCTTGTGGGACGGCGGCAACAACGACGTGCCGTTCATTGCGCCCGACGTCCACATCGTGGTCTGCGACCCCCATCGCGCCGGTCACGAGCTTCGCTACCACCCGGGCGAGCAAAACCTCCGTATGGCGGACGTCTGTCTCGTGAACAAGATCGATACTGCCCCGCCCGAGGGCGTCGAGACCGTCCTCGAGTCGATCCGCGCGGTGAACCCCGGTGCGACGGTCGTTCGCGCCGCGTCTCCGTTTGAAGTCGAAGGCAACCCGGAGCAAATCGCCGGCAAGCGCGTGCTCGCGATCGAGGACGGGCCGACGCTCACCCATGGAGAGATGACGTACGGCGCCGCAGTCCTCGCGGCGAAGCAGTACGGCGCCGCTGCCCTCGTCGACCCCCGGCCGTTCGCGGTCGGGTCGATCCAGGAGACGTTCGCGAAATACCCCCACGTGGGAGAGCTCTTGCCCGCGATGGGCTACGGGCCGAAGCAAATCGAGGAGCTCCGAAAGACCATCGAGCGCTCCGACGCCGAACTGGTTTTGATCGGCACCCCGATCGACCTCCGTCGCATCGTGGATATCGACAAGCCGGCCCTCCGGGTCACGTATCGCCTGCAGGAGATCGGAGAGCCGACAATCGCAAGCGTGCTGCTCGAACGAGGCATCCTCGACGCAGCGCCCGCCCTCGCGGGGAGCTAGGAACGGCCACGCCGAGGCCGAAAGCCACCTCGTGCTCACGGTCGTGGCCCTCGGCGGGAACGCCCTGCTCGGTCCCGGCGAGCGCGGGACGGCGGCCGAGCAGCGCGCCAACCTGGCTCGCACGTTTCGGGCCGCCTCGACGCTCTTCGCGGAAGCGCCGCTCGTCCTGACCCACGGCAACGGGCCGCAGGTGGGCAACGAGCTTCTGCGGCAGGAGCTCGGCAGCGCCGAGGTCCCGCCGCTTCCCCTCTGGCTCGCGGTCGCCCAGACGCAGGCCGAGATCGGGGCGCTCGCTGCTGCGGAGCTTCGGCCGCTGGTCGACCCCGAGGTCTCCGTCCTACTGACACATGTGGTCGTGGACGAGAACGACCCGGCCTTCTCGAACCCGACCAAGCCGGTCGGCCCCTTCTACGACAAGGCGACGGCCGACGGGCTCCGCCGGGACCGGGAATGGATGCTCCGTGAAGACGCCGGCCGCGGCTGGCGCCGGGTCGTCCCTTCGCCGGAGCCACTCGAGATCGTCGAGCTGGAAACGATCCGAGTCCTCCTCGCGGCCGGGGGCTTGGTCATCGGCGTCGGAGGCGGCGGCATCCCGGTCGTCCGGCGCGGCGACCGTCTCGACGGTGTCGACGCCGTCATCGACAAGGACCTCGCCTCGGCACTCCTCGCGATCCGGCTTCAGGCGGAGCGGCTCGTGATCCTGACGCAGGTTGCCGCCGTCGAGCGCGATTTCGGGACGCCGGAAGCCAAGGCGATCTCGGAGCTTCGACCGGGTCGGGACGACGCGATCCTCGACGGACTCGCCGCCGGGAGCATGCGACCGAAGATCGACGCCGCCTTCCGGTTCGTCCGCGAGACGGGGGGCGACGCCCTCGTGACCAGCGCAGAGGCCTTCGAGAGCGGGGAGGCAGGAACGAGAATCGTCCCAGGCCCGTAGCCCCTAGGATCCGCGCGTGGTTCCTATCCCGGTCACGCTCAAGGGCCGCGACTTCCTGCGGGTGAACGACTGGTCCGCCGACGAGCTCCGTACGGTTCTCGAGCTGGCCGACAGGCTCAAGGCGAGGCAACGCGAGCGGGTAGAGCACCACCTCCTCGTCGACCGCACGCTCGCGATGATCTTTCAAAAGCCCTCAACCAGGACGAGGGTCAGCTTCGAGGTCGGGATCGCACAGCTCGGAGGCGCAGGGCTCTACCTCTCGGCGAACGACCTTCAGCTTGGACGAGGCGAGTCGATCGAGGACACGGGCCTGGTCCTCTCGCGCTACGTGGACGGAATCATGATCCGGACCTTCCACCAGGCCGACGTCGATGCCCTCGCCGAGGCCGCGAGCGTGGCCGTCATCAACGGGTTGACGGACGAGTTCCATCCCTGCCAGGCCCTCGCCGACGTCATGACGATCCGGGAACGGTTCGGCAAGTTGGAAGGAATCACGGTCGCCTACCTCGGCGACGGAAACAATGTCTGTCATTCCTTGATGGTCGCCTGCGCGAAGCTCGGGATGCACTTCAGGGCCGCCACCCCGCCCGGCTACGAGCCGGATCCAGAGGTCGTCGGCTGGGCAAGAGCTGCCGCCGCCGACTCGGGCGGGTCCGTCGAGCTGGCTCACGATCCGCAGGCTGCGGCGGAGGGGGCCGACGTCCTCTACACGGACGTCTGGACGAGCATGGGCCAGGACGAGGAGCGCGAGCGGAGGCTGAACGACCTGCAGGGGTTCGGAATCGACTCTGCGAACCTCTCACTCGCCTCCGAGCGCGCGATCGTGATGCATTGCCTGCCTGCTCACTACGGCGAGGAAGTCACGAAGGAGATCCTCCACGGGCTTCGCTCGGCGGCGTGGGATCAGGCCGAAAATCGTCTCCACGCTCAAAAGGCACTGATGGCGCTCGTCATCAGGTAGTGCCGCGATGATCCCGATCAAGGACAACGTGCCGACCCGGCGCTTCCCGGTCGTCACGGTCGCTCTAATCGTCACCAACACCCTCGTCTGGATTTTCTACGAGCACGCCGGCGGCGCGGGGCTCGTGAGCGCCGTGAACGAGCTCGCGTATCACCCCTGCGAGGTCGAGGGCTCGTGTGTGCAGGTCGGTGAGGACTGGCAAGTCACCGCGGTCACGTCGATGTTCATGCACGCGAGCTGGGCGCACATCATCGGAAACATGCTGTTCCTCTGGATCTTCGGGAACAACGTTGAGGACACGTTCGGGCGCCTGCGCTTCCTCGTCTTCTATCTCCTCGGAGGGCTGGCCGCGACGGCTACGCAGACCTTCGTGACGCTCCAGTACGGGTCGGCCGAGCAAGCCCTGATCCCGAACCTGGGCGCAAGCGGCGCCATCGCTGCGGTGCTCGGTGCCTACTTCGTCCTTCTCCCCTACGGGAAGGTGCTGACTTTCGTGCCCCCGTTCTTCTTCTTCCCGATCCCCGCGATCATCTTCCTGGGCATCTATTTCGTCTACCAGCTCGTCGTCGGCGGAGCCTCCTTCGTGAGCCCGGAGGCGGGCGGCGGCGTTGCCTACTTCGCCCACCTGGGCGGCATTGCGTTCGGCCTCGTCGTAGCGAAGCCTTTCGCGGCTGGCCGCCCCCGGGCGCCCCGGCCAACGTATTGACGACCTTCGACGAACACGTGGAGCGGGCAGTGGACTCGCTCCCGCCCGAGCTCAGGCAGGCGATGTCCAACGTCGAGATCGTGGTCGAAGAGGAGAATGCCGAAGATCGCGATCTCTTCGGGCTCTACCTCGGGATCCCGCTCACGGAGCGGGATAGTGGCTACTCGGGAGCGCTGCCCGACAAGATCGCCATCTACAGGCAGCCCCTCGTCGAGGAGTTCGGCGACGACCCCGAAGTGCTCGAAGACGAGATCCGGATCACGGTTCTGCACGAGATCGCGCATCACTTCGGCGTCGACGAGGACCGACTCACCGAGCTCGGCTGGAGTTAGCTGGCTCCCCACCCGAGATCGACTGCATCGATAGCGAGCCGGGCGGGGTCGAGGGGCCGGCGATCGCCGCTTCCAGGCCCGGGAGCGCGAGCGACCTGAGCGCACACTGCCCCGGAAGGACTCTGACGGGGAAATGGAGGACACCCGTGATCTGGCGCCTCGCAAGCTTCTGCCCCGCCGAGGCGGCGGTCGTCCGATCGCTCGACGAAGCGGAGCTTGGACCAGCGGGTTCGCGCCGCCCCGGAGCACATCGACGCCGGCCGCAACCCCAATAGCGACGATAGCCGCGACGAGAAGCGCAGTCCTGTGATTGGCCACTAGATGGTTGGTCGGGTGATTGGCGCGCTCGCGGGGAGGGGTCAGACCAAGCCCTCGACGTCCTCCGCCCGGCTGACCGCCTTTGTCAACTCGTGGAGCGCGCGAAGCTGTTCGTAGCGCCCCGCGAGCGCGTCGGTCGCGTCCAGCGACGGGTCCGGGCCGCCGTTGTCTGCAACTAGGGCCTCTGCGCGCGCCCGGTGCCGTTCGGCGTCGGTCTTGATCATCGGGCGATGCCCATCGTTGTGAAGCCCTTCCGAGCGAACATACCACCGCACTTCGGGCTTGTCTTCGGCCGCGCCGCGCGATAAAACATCATTTCGATGTGCCGCCGCCGCTTCCTGGCACTCTCCATCTCCCTTCTTGTCGCCCTGGTGGGCGCCGGAGCCGCGCAGGCCGTGATCATCCCGCAGTCGTCGATCGCGGGGATCAAGCTCGGGATGACTCGCGCCGAGGTCAAGGCCCATTCCGGCCAGCCCTCCACGATCGTGCACGGGACGAACGACTTCGGGGCCTATACCGTCTTCCGCTACTGGCGCCTGCGCGTGACCTTCCAGGGAAACGCAGGTGCGACAGCGGTCTCGACGACGCGCAGGCGCCAGGAAACGCCGGCCGGCATCCACGTTCTTTCGACGGAGACCGCGCTTCGAGCCGCGTACCCCGGCGCCCGCTGTCGGACCGAGTTCGGGGGCTTCCGCCACTGCTGGATCGGACGCTTCGAGCCAGGCCGCCGCATAACCGACTTCCGGATTAGCACGGGCCTCGTCCGCAGCATCCTGGTCGGCTTCGTCATCGACTGACGCCGCGGCGTCTCGCTCAGGCTTCCACATCCTTGGCGGGGAAGAGCACGGTGGGCGTCTCTTCCTTGGCCGGGTCGCGGTTTCGGAGGATCACGTCGATCAGGGTCGCCAACACCGCGGCGAAGGGGATCGCTAGCAGCACGGCAAACCCGCCGAAGAGGAGGGCCACGGCAGAGACGGAGACGAGAACGACGAGCGGGGACAATCCGACCGCGTCGCCCAGCACGCGGGGGATGACGATGTAGTCCTCGAGCAGGCGCACGACGAGGACGGTGACGCCGGCGGCGGCCGCGGTCTGCCAGGACACCGTTAGCCCGACGCCGATCGCGAGCGCGCCGGCGGCGAGAGGGCCGATGACCGGGATGATCTCGACCACTCCAGCAAAGATGCCGAGCAGGAGCGAGTACGGGACGCCGATCGCATAGAAGGCAAGCGAGAGGACGGTCGCCACCAGGGTGATCAAGAGGAGTTGGCCGCGGACATAGGCACCGAGTTTGGCGTCGATCAGGTCCCAGGTCTCCCGAACGATGCGGCGGCGCTTGACGGGGACGCCCGATAGCAGGAGTCGCTGAGCGTCGTTTCGCTCGAAGATCCAGTAGGCGGCGCACGCGAGCACAAAGAAGATTCCGATGAAGACCTCGAAGGCCACGAAGGTCAGCTCGACCGCGGGGTCGACGAGGCTGGAGGCCTCGGGCAGCTCTCGGAGCCGCTCGTCGATTCCGAGCAGAACCCGGGACCGGATACCTGTTGCCTGATTGGCCTCCTGTCGGAGCTCCGGAAGACTCGCCACCGCGGCCTCAATTTCGGTTTTCGCGCGCGGTAC
>DATHAG010000159.1:0-13279 GCA_035296825.1 Gaiellaceae bacterium
CGGGCGGCGTGCGAGGATCTGCGCCGCCGCACCGGCAACGACGGGAGCGGAGAACGATGTGCCCGACAGGCGAAGATAACCCGGGGCGACAAGATTGGCCGCGTACGTCTGGGTGAGCACGGAGCCGACCGGGGCCGGCGCGACCATGTAGCGGCCAGGCGCGACGATGTCCGGCCGCGCGAAGCCGTCGTAGCTCCGACCGTACCCGGAGAAAGCTGCAACCGCGTCGTCACCGGTCGTGCTCGTGTTCTTGGTTTCGGTCGCCCCGACGACGATGATGAAGGGATCGTTCGCAGGCGCATAGTCCATACGCACCGGGCCGCCGACGTTGCCGGAAGCGGCCACGACGACCAACCCGTTGAACCAGAGCTGCTCGAGCGCCTGGTCGAGCGGGTCGTTCACGAAGCTCGAGGGCGAGCCCGACAGAAGCGAGAGATTTACAACGCGGATGCCGTAGGCGTCCTTGTTTGCGAGCACCCATTGCGCCGCCGCGACCACGTCCGAGACGAGCGATTCGTTGTTCCCGTTTGACGTGCGGACCGACACGATGCTCGACTCCGGCGCAGCACCGGGATAGTTGTTCGGGAAACCTGATCCTGCACCGGCTGCAAGCCCCGCAACCATGGTCCCGTGCCCGAACTGATCGCCGAGCGCAAGCGGATCGAGGCTTGAAACATTGACCTGCTTGACGACCCTCCCCAAGAAGTCGAGCTTCGTCCGGTCGACGCCGGAGTCGATGATCGCAATCGTCGGTGTCTGTCGATTGCCGACGCCGTTCCAAAGCGAGTCGGTGCCGGTCGTCTCGGCCCAGACGTTCGGGTCCCGCGACGTGAGCGCGGTTCCGACCATGCGCGAGTCCCGCGTGATCGACTCCACATATCGGCTCTTGGCCAATGCGAGGAGGCGGCCGCCTGTCACGGTCGCGGCAGCGCCCGTGATGATTCCGAGCCGCTTCCGAAGCGTTCCGTTGGCCTTGACGACCCTCTCGAGTGAACGTTGTGTGGTCGAGCCCTGGACGATCACGCGGAACTTCCTGCCCGGATGGGCTCGGGCGGCGGCACGCAGCTCAGGGTCGACGAACGCCGTCGCTACGCTCCTAGCGCCCGGCCCTTTGCCTCCCTGTCCCTGACTTTCCTGACCGGGCGAGCCAATCGGCCGCTTCTCGGCCGTAGCGGCGACCGGAACGGCGGTCAGAGCGATGAGAGCGACGAGCAGGGTCGCGAAGCCGCGGCCTCCCTTGCCCCAGAGCGTGCTCGAGCGCGAATCGCCGCTCGAGCCCTTGCCCCAGAGGGCGCTCAATCGAGTCTGGTTCTTCTCCGAATCCGGGTTGTGCCGCAAGAGGTGGTTCCCTTCTCCGTCGCTTGGACGGCCGCAAGTGGAAGGTGTTGGCAGACAGCAAGCTAGGTCGATTCTGCGCTCCCTTCGTCCCCCTTTTGCGTGAAAGGCAACACAGTTCCCCCTTCGGAGGGAGTCTCTAGACTGGCTTCGTGCGCCTGGCACTCGAGATCGCGCTCGCCCGGACGGCGGGCCGGCTCTCCCGGCTGGCCGCACGCGGCGGTGGGACGACCCTGCCGGGGAAGATCCTGGCGCGAATCGACCCGGAAGCTATCTCCACGCTCGCCGGTCAGCTCCCCGAAGGGGCCGCGCTCATCTCGGCGACCAACGGTAAGACCACGACCGCCTCCATGGCCGCGGAGATTCTGGGACGACGCTTCCACCTGGCCCATAACCGCGCCGGAGCCAACCTCGTGTCTGGAGTTGCTTCGACGCTTCTCGAGACACGAGGAGCCGCCCTCGGGCTCTTCGAGGTCGACGAGGGCGCATTGCCCGAGATCGCCCGCCAGATCAGGCCGCGCGTCCTCTGTCTCGCAAATCTCTTTCGCGACCAGCTCGACCGCTACGGGGAGCTCGAAATCATTGCGGAGCGCTGGCGAGGCGCCGTCGAGTCGCTGCCGGAGTCGGCCGTCGTGGTCGTGAACGTCGACGATCCGCTCCTTGCCAGCTTGACCTCGTCACGATCACGCGTCCTGCGCTTCGGCGTCGACGACCCCAGTGTGGCGCGGGAGCGTCTCCCCCACGCCGCAGATTCCAAATACTGCGTTGTCTGCGGTGCCCCCTATGTCTACGCGGCCGCCTACGTGGGGCACCTCGGCGAGTTTCGCTGCCCGGACTGCGGCAACGCGCGGCCGGCCCTGGACGTCGCGGCGCACAACGTCCGGCTGGAAGGGCTCGAGAGCTCGTCGTTCACCCTCGTGACGCCCGGAGGCAACCGCGAGGTGAGCGTACCTCTCCCGGGTCTCTACAACGTCTACAACTCCCTTGCCGCAAGCGCTCTTTCGCTCGCCCTGGGCGCCGGATTGGACGACATCGAGGCGGGTCTCGCGCGTTTCCGGGCTGCCTTCGGGCGCTTCGAGCGCATTCAGATGGGCGACCGCGCGGCGCTGATGCTGCTGATCAAGAACCCCGCCGGCGCGAACGAGGCGGTGCGAACCCTCGTAGGGGGCGGTCCGCCCCGGCATGCGGTGATCGCCCTGAACGACGAGATCGCGGACGGCCGCGACGTCTCGTGGATCTGGGACGTGGACTTCGAGCCGCTCCTCGCCGGACTCGAGACTCTCGTTGCCACCGGCTCACGCGCGGAAGAGCTCGCACTCCGGTTCAAGTACGGCGGACTGGAGGCCGAGCGCATCGAGCTCCTGCCTGACCTGGCGAAAGCACTCGATCGTGGGCTCGAACTGACGGGGCCGGCGGGAGAACTGGCGGTGCTTCCAACCTACACCGCCATGCTCGCTTTCCGGAAGATCATCGGGGATCGGGGCCTCGTGCGCCCGTACTGGGAGGCAGCCGCGTGAAAGTCGTGGTCGGACATCTCTATCCGGACCACCTGAACATCTACGCCGACCGAGGAAACATGGCCGTCCTGGCACGTCGAGCCGGATGGCGTGGGATCGACCTGGAGGTCTACGGGATCGGGCCCGGGCAGGCGGTCGATCCGACCGCGTACGACTTGCTCTACATCGGGGGCGGGCAGGACCGTGAGCAGGCGCTGATCGCCCCCGCCCTGGCCGAGCAGGCCGCCGGCATCGAAGAGACGCTGGCAGGCGGAGCCGCACTTCTCGCCGTCTGCGGCGGCTACCAACTCCTGGGACGCTCGTATCTCGACCGATCGGGAGCTGAGCTTCCGGGCGCCGGTGTCTTCGATCTGTGGACGGTTGCCGGCGAGCGCAGGATGATCGGTGACGTGCTGCTCGACTGCGAGCTCGAGACTGGAGAACGGAGGACACTGGCTGGATTCGAGAACCACGCCGGGCGGACGATCCTCGGCGATGAAGCGGAGCCTCTAGGGCGTGTCGTCGCGGGATTCGGGAACGACGGCGAGAGCGGGTACGAAGGCTGCCGTCGCGGTCGAGCCCTCGGGACGTATCTGCACGGGCCGCTGCTCCCGCGGAACCCCTGGCTCGCCGACTGGCTCCTGGCACAGGCGCTGGCGCGCAAGACGGGTGAACCTCCGAAGCTCGACTCTCTGCCAGACGAGCTGGAGGAACGAGCACAGCGAGTCTCGGCCGATCGCGCCCGCGAGCGAGGCGGGCGCTGGCAGTAAGGGCCCCGGCCTTACAGGTGGACCCAGCCTCCTCCCTCTTCAGATGCTAACCGCGAAGGCCGCGCGGGTGATGCGCGTCTGTGCCGTCACGGTGCCCAGAGCGAGCCGAGGTACACAACGGGGTCTCCCGGCTGCCAGCGCGACAGGAACCGCTGGATCGGTGGGTGTAGCCTCAGGCCCTCGAGCTCGTCCAGATCGAAGAGGCGGTGCCCGCGGACGGCCGCGTCACGCGACGTCACAGCCTCGAGCGAGCGCCCTCCGAGGAAGCCCGCAAAGATGATGTTCACGACGTGCTTCGAGCCAGCGTTGCGCGGCGCGATCGAGTCCACAAGGGCGACTGGGCCCTCGAGAGGCAGGTTCTCCTCGATGCCACATTCCTCCGTCAGCTCTCGCTGCAGCGCGTCCGCAAGGCTTTCGCCCAGCTGGACTCCGCCGCCCGGCAGGAGCCAGTTGTCGCGCCCGTCCTTCTGATGGCGGCAGAGGAGGATCTTCTCTTCGCGCCGGAGGATCGCGCACACGCGGATCCGTGGCTCCATCAACTGCCCTTCGACGAGCCGAAGCCTCGCCCGCCACGCTCGCTCTTGGGGAGCTCGTCGACCTCAGCCGGATGAAGGGTGGCCACCGGCAGTACGACAAGTTGAGCCACGCGCTCACCCGCCTCGGCCGTGAAGGTGTGCTCCCGATCCGTGTTCAGGAGGCAGACCTTGACTTCGCCGCGGTAGCCGGCGTCGATGAGACCGGGTGCATTCACGATCGTGATTCCGTGCCGGGCGGCGAGGCCCGACCGCGGCTGGACGAAACCGGCATGTCCGGATGGAATGGCGACAGAAAGCCCTGTGGAGACGAGCTTCCGCTCCCCGGGAGCGAGCTCGAACGGTTCGCAGGCAGCGAGGTCGAGCCCGGCATCGCCTTCGTAGGCGCGGTCCGGGAGTCTCGCCTCGGGGCGGAGCCTCCGAACCGGTAGCTCGGTCACGCCTGCGTTGCCCGCGCCGGGCTCTCCACGACCAGATAAGGCGCAAAACGTGCCGCTTCGCCGCGCGGAAGCCGAGCCACCACCAGCACGCCATCCGGGCGATCGGCTCGCTCCTCGATCGGCGCCCCGAGCTCGTACAGCTCGGCCAGCACGTTTCCCTTGCCGTGAGGAATGAGCATGCGCACGCGCTCGAAGCGCGCCGAGAACCGCTCCGCAATGCGCGCTCGGAGCTCGGGCAGTCCTTCGCCCGTGGCGGCCGAGACCTGGATCGAGCCTGGGAAGTGGTTCGCAAGCCGACGGCGGCGGAGCGCGTCGACGTGATCGATCTTGTTCAACACGAGCTCGACCGGAAGCTCGGACGCTCCGATCTCTCGCAACACCGAATCGACGGCTTCGACCAGCTCGTCCAGGGTTTCGTCCGCTCTGGACGCATCCGCCACGTGCAAGATGAGGTCGGAGAGAAGCGTCTCCTCGAGTGTCGCTGCGAAGCCTTGGACCAGCTGATGCGGAAGTCTTCGGATAAACCCGACCGTGTCGGTGACGAGGTAGCGCCTGCCTTCGTGCTCGAAGCCGCGTGTCGTTGGATCCAGTGTCTCGAAAAGGCGGTCGTGGACAGACACATCCGCTCCGGTGAGCGCGTTCAGGAGAGTGGACTTGCCAGCGTTCGTGTATCCAGCGAGAGAGACGACCGGCGTCTCGCCGGACCGGCGGTGCTTCCGCTGCGTCTCCCGGCCACGCGCCAGTCGTCGTAAGCGCTCGCGGAGAACGCCAATGCGCCGGCGAGCCAGCCGTCGATCCGTCTCGAGCTGCGATTCGCCCGGCCCCCGGGTTCCGATTCCACCGCCGAGGCGCTCGAGGTGCTGCCACAGGCCTCGCATCCGCGGCAGGTTGTACTCGAGCTGCGCCAGCTCGACCTGCAGCTTTCCCTCGGCTGTGACGGCGTGCTGCGCGAAGATGTCCAGGATGAGCTGGGTGCGGTCGACGACCCGCAGCTTGAACTCGTCTTCCAGGCGTCGCTGCTGACCGGGATCCAAATCGTCGTCGATGACGACGGACTCGGCTTCGGCCTCGGCGACCGCCGCTTTCAGCTCAACGAGCTTTCCCTTCCCGACGTAAGTCCGCGCATCCGGTGACGGGCGACGCTGTATGAGCTCGCCGACCGGCAGGACGCCGGCGGTCCGAAGCAGCTCGTGGAGCTCGCCCAGCTCGTCCTCGGCGTCGGCTCCCTGCGGCAGGACCGCGACGAGGAAGCCTCGCTCGGGCTCCGCCCCCGGTGCGGGGTCGGGCTGGTGTGGACTCACGCCATGATTATGCCCGCGTGCCGACGCCGAGCGAAGACGCGATCCGGTTCGCCGCCTCCTCGAGTCGCTCGTCCGGAACTGTCAGGGAAAGCCGCACGAACCCTTCCCCGCTCGGCCCGAACGACGGGCCGGGCGAAACGACGACTGCCGCTTCCTCCAGGATGAGCTCCGTAAAGCTCGCCGACGTTTGGCCCTCCGGAACGCCAATCCAGATGTACGGGGTCGCCTGCGGAGGATTTGCCGGGAGTCCGATGGCCGCGAGCGCGGCCACCATGAGATCGCGGCGACGGCGGTAGATCTCCGACATCTCCGCCGGAAACGAGCGCGCCTCCCGGAGTGCGGCGACGCCCGCCAGCTGAACGGCCTCGAACATCCCCGAGTCGAGGTTGGTCTTGAGCCGCCGGTAGCGCTCGACGACATCGGCGTTGCCGGCGATCCAGCCGATGCGCCAGCCAGTCAGGTTCCAACCCTTGGAGAGGGAGAAGATTTCGGCCCCTACCGTTCGGGCGCCGGGAGTCTCGAGGAAGCTCGGGGGTCGATGGCCGTCGAACGCGAGCTCGGTGTACGACGCGTCATGGACGACGATGAGGTCGTAACTCCGGGCGAACGCGACCGCTTCCTGAAAGAAACCCGGGGTGACCGTCGCCCCCGTGGGGTTGTTGGGGTAGTTCAGGAAGAGGAGGTTCGCGGCCGCGCAAACCTCGGCGGGAATGCCCTCCAGATCCGGCATGAAGCGGTGCTCGGGGTCAAGCGGCAAGTAATGCACCGTGGCCCCCGCGAAGACCGGGCCGGATGTGTATGGCGGATAGCCTGGCTCGGGAGACAGGCAGACGTCTCCGGCGTCGAGGCAAGCGAGCGCCACATGGGCGACTCCTTCCTTTCCTCCCAACACGGGCAAGATCTCTGTGGCAGGGTCGATTTCAACCCCGAATCGATCCACGTAGAACTCTGCGACGGCCTCGCGGAAGACCGGAAGCCCCTGGTTCGTCGGGTAGCGGTGCGTGGCTGGGTCGCCAACCGCGCGCTGCATGGCCTCGACCACGGGAGCAGGGCTCGGAAGGTCGGGGTCGCCGATCCCGAGACTGATGACGTCGACTCCGGACGCACGCTTCTCGGCGATCTTTCGCTCGAGCTCCGAGAAGAGATAGGGCGGGACCGCGTCGAGCCGGCGAGCGAATCTCATCTTCCAAGCTCCTCGAGGAACTCCGCTGCCACGGTGCCCGTACAGATCTCCTGTGCGGGCCCGGTCAAACGAGCTTCCATCCCCCCGTTCAACTCGACGAGCAGGTCGCCGCCCGCGAGGTGAACGGTGACAGGACTGTCGCACCAGCCGCGGGCCACTGCAGCGCTTGCGACGGCGCAGGCGCTCGTGCCGGACGAAAGCGTCTCTCCTGCACCCCGCTCCCAGACCGCTACGGCCACGTCACTGTGAGAATCGATGCGCACGAATTGCACGTTCGTCCGCTCAGGAAAGCGTGGATGGTTCTCGATGAGCGGGCCGAGTCGCAGAAGCTCGGCGCGCTCGGGATCTTTACGGATGACCGCGTGCGGGTTGCCCACGGACACGGGCGTGAACTCGAGCGTCTGTCCGTCGACCTCGAGTTCCTCCGGAACGCCGACCGCGACCTGCCCCATCTCGGTTTCTACGTGAAGCCCTCCCCGCATCACCGCAGTGATCTCCCGAGGCCCGACTCTCACGCTGACCTCGCTCTGTCCCGTCTTCCGCGCCAGCCAACGCGCAGCAATTCTCGTCCCGTTGCCGGAGAGCTCGGCCGTCGAGCCGTCCGGGTTCCAGATCACCACGTCCATGCTGGTCCCGGAGACTGATGTCACCTCGAGGATTCCGTCCGATCCGATGCCAAAGTGGTAGTCACAGAGCCGCTGGACGACCCCAGCAGCCAGGGGCGCGCCGGACTCAGCCCGCTCGATGAGCAGGTAATCGTTGCCGAGTCCGTGCCACTTCGAGAATCTCATCGGCGATCTCGCCAGGGGGGCGATCGGCCGAAAGGCTAACGATGCCCGGAATCCTGCGCATCCACTTGCGCTGATAGGCGGCGTACCGGGCCGTCCGGGCCACGAGTGCGGCGATCGCTTCTCTGCGAGGCAGCTCTGCAACCTCGTGGAGCCCTATGACCTGGCGCGCGGTGGCGGAGATGGCACCTGCGAGTGCGCGGCGTACTTCTTCCTCAACGCCACGATCGAACATCCGGTGAGCACGCTGGACGATGCGCTCCCCGAGCAGGTCTTTCGGAAGGTCGAGGCCGAAGACCACGGTAGGATGACGGACGTCCTCGGACCAGAGCTTGTTTGCTACCGGTGCGAGCGAGCGTCCCGACTCCGCGAGCTCAAGCGCGCGAACGACTCTCTTCCTGTCGTTAGCGTGAACGGCCAACGCGGCGCGAGGATCGCGGCCCCGGAGCTCGGCATGGGCGCCTTCGGGGCCCAGTCGCTCGTACAGGCTCTCGATCCGCTCGCGGGCGCCCGGTACAGGCGCCGGTGGCAGCTCGAGCTCTGAGAGCGCCGCGCGGAAATAGAGACCCGTTCCCCCAACAACAACGGGAACCTGAGTACCCGCGCGAGCGCGGTCAATGACCTCATGGGCCAGAGCCGCGTACTCCCCTACGGACGCTTCGTGGTCGAGCTCCCAGATCCCGACTAGCCTCGTCGGCTCCTCGGGCTGGTTCGTCAGGATGGGGAGCCCCCGGTAGGCCTGCATCGAGTCCGCCGAGACGAGCTCCGCCGAAATCCGTTCGAAAATCGCACTCGCGACCGCGCTCTTACCCGTCGCAGTTGCGCCGAAGATCGCGATCACCGGAAGATCGACCCGACTGTCGCTCACATCGCTGTGCGTTCGGGGCACCCCAACCCACCACCCGCTTTCGATCCTAGTCGGCAATCACGCGCGTGCGGCGCGCGCACTTTGTCCAGAGTGTGCCTATTCGCCCTAGGCAGCCACGAGTGCGGTCTCGGTGCCCCGGAGCGTCGTGGACGTCGCGTGGTCGATTCGAACGGTGACCAGCTGGCCCGCGCAGGCTGTGCCGCGGAAGTTGACCGTCGTGTTCCGGCGCGTCTTGCCTCTCAGGACGGATGGCTCCGTACGGCTCGGGCCCTCCACGAGAACCTCTTCGATGCGGCCGACGCGGCTCGTGTTTCGCGTCGTGGCGACGCGCTGGACGACCTCGACCAGTCGCTCGATTCGCTCGCCCTTCGTTTCCTCTGGAACCTGGTCGGGCATCGACGCGGCCTCGGTGCCTCGGCGCGGGCTGAACACGAACGTGAAAGCGCTGTCGAAGCCGACCTCCTCGACCGCCTCGAGGGTCTCGGCGAAGTCTCGCTCGGTCTCGCCCGGGAATCCGACGATGAGGTCGGTCGTCAGCGCAAGATCAGGGATTGCCGCGCGCATCCTCTTGACGAGCGCGAGGTACCGCTCGCGGGAGTACGTCCGTCGCATCGCTCTCAGGAGCCGCGTCGAGCCCGACTGGAGCGGCAGATGCGCGTGCTCGCAGACGGCCACGCAGTCGGCCATCGCCGCGATAACCTCCTCACGGAAGTCCTTAGGGTGCGGGCTCGTGAAACGAATACGATCGATCCCCTCGATCGCGTCGACGGCCCGTAGAAGCTCGCCGAAATCGGTTCGAAGATCCGGAACGAGGTCTCGCCCCCAGGAGTTCACGTTCTGGCCTAGCAGCGTTACCTCCCTGACGCCGTCTGCCGCGAGCGACGTGACCTCAGCGATGATGTCGCCCGGCCGCCTGCTCCGCTCCCGCCCGCGAACGGACGGCACGATGCAGTAGGAGCATTTCGAGTTGCAGCCCATCGAGATCTGGAGCCAGGCCTGAAACCGCCGCTCACGACGAGCCGGAAGGTCGCCGGCAAAGCTGTCCCAGTTGGCAAAGCGACCTCTGGGCGCCTCTCCCCCGGCTCCGATCCATTCGGCAAGGTGAGGGATGGAGCCCGGCCCGAAGGCGACGTCGACATAGGGGTAGAGCTCGAACAGGCGCTCACGTTGCGCCTCCGCATAGCAACCGCCGACCGCGAGGACCTTGCTCTGGTCAGCCTCCTTTAGCGCGCGTGCCTGCTTCAGGTGAGCCACGAACCGCTGGTCAGGCTTCTCGCGGATCGTGCACGTGTTGAAGACGATGACGTCGGCCTCCTGCTGAGACGGCGCTTCCCCGAGACCGATCGACTCCAGCATGCCTTTGATTCGCTCCGAGTCATGAGCGTTCATCTGGCAGCCGAACGTCGTGACGTGGTAGCGCTTCACGGGTCCTAGGGTAGCCGTCTTTCCCAGCTCATTTTGCGAACTCGACGGCTCGGGACTCGCGGATGACGGTCACCTTGATCTGGCCTGGATACTCGAGTTGCTCCTCGATCTCGCGGGCGATCTCGTGCGACAGGAGCGTTGCCTCGTCATCGTCGATCTCACCAGGCTTGACCAAGACGCGGACCTCGCGTCCTGCCTGGAGCGCGTACACGCGCTCCACGCCCTTCTTCGCCATCGCAAGCTGCTCGAGGGTCTCGAGCCGCTTGACGTAATTCTCGAGGCTCTCACCTCGGGCACCGGGCCGCGACGCGGAGATCGCATCGGCCGCGATGACGAGGATCGCCTCGACGGTCTGGGGCTGCACCTCGTAGTGATGGGCTTCGACCGCGTGGACGACGTGCTGCGACTCCCCGAACTTCTTCGCCTGTTGAGCGGAGATCGCCGCATGCGACCCCTCCACTTCGTGCGTCATCGCCTTGCCGATGTCGTGCAGGAGAGCGGCTCGCTTGGCGTTCTTCACGCTCGCCCCGAGCTCGGCGGCCATGATCCCGGCCAGGTGCGCGCACTCGAGGGAGTGCTTGAGGATGTTCTGCCCGTAGCTCGTGCGATACCGGAGGCGCCCGAGCAGCTTCACGAGCTCTTCGTGCATCGTCCCGCAGTTCGCCTCGAAAACCGCCTGCTCCCCGGCCTGGCGAATGTGCTCTTCGATCTCCGTCTTCGACTGGTAGTACATCTCCTCGATCCGGGAGGGATGAATGCGCCCGTCCTCGACGAGCTTCGCGAGGGTGAGCTTTGCGACTTCCCTGCGCACCCCGTCAAACGACGAGAGGACGACAGCTTGAGGCGTGTCGTCGATGATGAAGTCGACTCCGGTCAGGTTCTCGAGCGCGCGGATGTTCCTGCCCTCCCGCCCAATGATGCGGCCTTTCATGTCGTCTGAAGGAAGCGAGACGAGCGAGACGGTGGTCTCGGCGGCATGGCTTGCCGCCACCCGTTGCAGGGCGTCCGCTACGAGGTTTCGCGCCCGCCGGCGCGCGTCGGCCTGGGCGTCCTCCTCGACCTGGCGCACCATGCGCGCCATCTCGTGGCGTACGAGCTCCTCGGAGCGCTCGAGGAGCTGGCGCTTCGCATCGGCGGCGGAAAGGCCCGAGATGCGCTCGAGCTCTGTCACCTGCGCGTCCTTCGCGGCTTTTAGATCCTCCTGAAGCTGCTTCAGGTGCGCCTCTCGATCTGCGACTCCTTGCTCGCGTCGCTCGTGCTCGATCAACTTGCGCGCCAGAACCTCTTCCTTCGCGAGCACGCCCTGCTCGACCTTGATCACCTCGGCTCGCCTGTCCTTCAGCTCATGCTCGACCTCGGTTCGGAGTCGTAGCGCTTCCTCACGAGTCTCGACCTGTGCTTCGCGTCGGATCGCCTCTGCACTACGCTCAGCTCCCTCCAGCAGCCGCGAACGCTCCTCACGCGCTGCCATGAGCTTTCGCCCGGCCAGAAGGGGCGTTCCGACCGTGACCCCGAGCAGCACACCGAGCACGACGCCGGCAAGCAGGAGGCCAATCAGAATCACCATTGCTCGCTCCTACGTTCGAGCCTGTAGGAACGGCATTCCCAAATCGGATGCGAGCGTCGTGAAGGCCGCTTCGCGCAGGCCCTAGGGTCTCGTTCGAGCGTTCCTCCGTCTGCTCGCGCTGTGTCTCATGGTTTCGTTCTTCTGTTGGAGTCGGACGTGCTAGTCAAGGTTCCGATTCGGCGAAAAGCCGTTTCGTGCAGGCATTTGTGTTGAGAAACGAATGTGCTTCCAATCGTATCGCCGCCTACCCCTCCACGTCCAGCCCTGCACTCCACTCCTCGACCAACTCCGGGTCGAAGCCCCGCCGCGCCAGAACACCCACGGCCTTGTGAACCGGTAGATCGACTACGAGCCGAGCGGCCCTCACCGGCTCGCTAGCGAGCTCGGCCACAGCTCCCTGTGTCGCCTCGGCCGAGAGACCCGCCTCCCTGAGCCGGGCGATGATCGCGGCATTGCCCCAGCCTCGCTCCGCAAGGTTCGATGCACGCGCACGCGCCAGGCGCTCGTCGTCCACGGCCCCGGCTCGCTCCAGCGTGTCGGCTGCGGCGGCGGCGTCCGCGGGCCTGACGCCGCGACTCAGCAGACGGTCCTCCAACCGCTGTCGCGGCACGTCACCCCGTGCGATCTGGCGCCCCGCCATGCGCAGCGCTTCGGCGCGCCTGAGCTCGGCCCGAAAGCGCCGGAGAAGTGGCCGGTCGAGCAGAGCTCCGCGCGCGAGCCCCGTTTTCACCACAACCTCGTCGGGCACGACCCGCCAGGGGCTGCCGTCGACCTCGAGCGCGACCGAGCCCGGCCTGACCCGCCGCAACGCGGTCAGGCGCGGATGCTCGCAATCAGCTTTGGGACCGCTCACGCGCTGGCCGGCTGGGCGCGTCAGGCGGGCGAGGCTACCTCGGTCGCCGCTCCGTTCTTCGCAGCCGCCGCGGCGGCCTCCTCCGGGAGCGGCAAGAGCCGCGAGGACGCGAGCGCATCCTCGCCCATCTCTGTCTGAATCCCCCGCACGATCTGCTCGCTTACGTCCGGATGCTCTCGCAGGAAGGCGGTCGCGTTCTGGCGCCCCTGGCCCAGCCGCTCGTCTCCATAGCTGAAGTACGAGCCGGACTTCTGGACGATCTTCTTCTCCAGGGCGACCTCGAGAACCGTCCCCTCCCAGGAAATTCCCTCGCCGTAGATGATGTCGAACTCGGCCTGCTTGAACGGAGGCGCAACCTTGTTCTTCACCACCTTGACTCGGACGCGGTTCCCGATCGCCTCGACCCCTTCCTTGAGCGTCTCGATCCGTCGGATGTCGAGCCGGATCGACGAGTAGAACTTGAGTGCCCGCCCGCCCGGGGTGGTCTCGGGGTTTCCGAACATGACGCCGATCTTCTCACGCAGCTGGTTCGTGAAGATGGCGACCGTGCCCGTCTGGTTCAGCGTGCCCGCGAGCTTGCGGAGCGCCTGGCTCATGAGGCGTGCCTGGAGCCCCACGTGACTATCTCCCATCTCACCCTCGATCTCCGCTCTGGGCGTCAGTGCCGCCACGGAGTCGACCGCGACGACGTCCAAGGCGCCGCTGCGGATGAGGAGCTCG
>DATHAG010000160.1:0-6163 GCA_035296825.1 Gaiellaceae bacterium
TAACGCATACGCGCGGAGCTCGTGCCCGCGGTTCACGAGCTGCCACGCGAGCGCGGAGATCGCCCCTGCAAGCACCGCTGCCCGGAAGGGCAGGAAGCGGGTCGCGAAGAGCAGCGTCAAGGCAGCCAGCGCTCCTCCGAAGAGCACGGAGAGCCAGCGAACTGCCTCCACCGAAAGGCCGACCCGGTGCGCCGACCAGGCAAGCGAATACCAGGCGGGCGGCGTCGACTCCGTCTCTCGGACACGGTCGAGCATGCGGCCGAAGGTCGGCTCCACCATGATCCGGGCGGTCGCCACCTCGTCCTGCCAGAGCGGGTAGGTGACCGCCCCCGGGGCGCGCGCGGCGATCGCGAGCAGGGCGACTGCGAGCGCGGCGAAGGCGATGGGCCGAGACACCGCGGGCAACCGTACCCGCACGCACAGGCATGATCCCCGCCGTGCGCCGGTTCTCGCTCCCCGCCGTCCTCTACACCGGCGCTGTGGTGGCGGCGATCGGGCCGCCCCTAGGCGCGTTCGGCTCCGAGTTCATCTCCACTGGCTTGCCTGGCTACGGGGAGGCAGCGCCGGGGGACCACCTTCAGGCCGTCTATCGTTTCTGGCTGGTCGGCCACCAGCTCCTCGGCGGGCAGGCGCCCTGGATCGACCCATACAGCTTCCAGCCGCTCGTCGACCCGCAGGTGGTCTTCGGAGGCTGGCCGTTCGGTCTCGTCTTCTGGCCGCTGGATGCCCTCTTCGGCCCGGTGCTGGCCTGGAACCTGCTGCTCGTCTTGGTCGCCCTCGCTTGTGGGCTTCTGACGTTCGCCTGGCTCGAGGAGCTCCAACTGCCGCCGTGGAGCTCAGCGCTCGGCGGGCTCGCATTCGCGGTCGCCCCCTACCGGCTGGCCCAGAGCGGCCCCCACTTGCTCGGGTGGGCCGCCCTCTTCCTGCCGCTCGCGCTCCTCGCAGTAGAACGCTCGCGCCGCGCTCTCTCGCCGACCGCCGCGCACGTGTGGGGTGGGGTGGCCGCCCTCGCGCTCGTGTCGATCCCGCTCGGTGGGCAACTTCACCTCGCGCTCGGCGCACTCCCGTTCGTGCTCGCCTACGCGCTAGTTCGCTTCCGCGGCACGACGACGATCTGGGTAGCCACCGGGGTGCTGGCCGCTGTCGGCGCCGGCCTGCTCGTCAATGCGACGACGATCGCGGACTCGACCGAGGCGGGTGGGCGCCCGCTCTCCGAGGTCGCCACCTACTCGGCGGAGTGGCTCGACCTCGTGAGCCGCGGGCGCCGTGGCGGCTTCGAGCAGTTCGTCTACCTTGGCTGGCTGACGCCGCTCCTTGCTGCGGCGGGCCTCGTGCTCATGGCTCAGCGCCGCCGCGCTCTTGCGGCGCTGCTCGGGCTTGCAGCCATCCTTCCCGTTCTGCTCGCTCTCGGTACGAACTTCCCTCTCTACGAGCTCCTTCGAGATGCTGTGCCGCCTTTCCGGGGGCCGCGGGTGCCCGGCCGCCTGGTTCCGATCGCCGACCTGGCGCTGGCCGCCCTGGCCGCCGTAGGCGCAGCGTTCGTGGTCGAGCGGGTGCAAGGCGGCAGGCGGGCGCTGGTCGCGGCCGCTCTGGTCGTCCTCGTTGCGGCCGATCTGACCGTGTTTCCGTTCCACTCGAGCGCGGCCGATCCGGACAACGACTCCTATGCTCTGCTCGACCGCTCCTCACCGGGACGCGTGCTCGAGCTGCCGATCCTGGAGCGGGGGGCAGGGCAGCTGGCGAGCGTCTACCTGTACTACGGGATGCAGGCACCCCGAGAGCGGCCGGTCGGCTATGCCGCGGCGCCCCCTCGGGGCGCACGGGGTTTCGTGGAGCGGTTCAATCGGCTCGACTGCGGGATTTGGTTGCCGGGGGACGGGGCCGAACTCGCCCGGCTCGGAATTCGCTACATCGTGGTGCACCGCGGCCTCTACCGCTTCACCGGGCAGGAAACGGCCGAGTCGTTCGCGTCGTTAGCCCTAGCGGGGCGAGGGGGCTTGGCACGCCCGCCTCCAGCCGCCCTGCGCGTGCTTCCGCCCGTCGGCAGAGCCGGCCCCGTTTTGAAGCTCGACACGGCACGCCCGTACCTCTGCGACGGATGGGATGACGACCGGGAGCTGAAGGAGACCGAGGGCGGTGCCTGGATCTACGGGTCTGGCCGGCTTTCGGTGGAGCTTTCAGGCCCTGCCGAGGTCTTCGTCGACGGTCGACCCGCCGGCGAGAGCCAGAGGCTCGTTGGCGAGCGCTGGCACTCGGTGCTGGTTCGCGGGAACCCTGGCCTGCGCCTCACGCGGTTGGGCCTAGATGGCTAATCGGCAATTTGGCACACACTCGGATGGCGGCCCAGACACGGCGCCAAGGCACACCCTCGCCCTTGTCAAGGCTTCTAGCCTTGCCTGCGGGCGATGATGCACCCTGGCTTGGTCTGGCCCGTCCCCGCGGGCACGCCAATTACCGATCAACCATCTGACGCGCGATAAGCTGACCATTCCAGGGAGTCCGCCGAAAGAGGGAGTGCCGGGATGAGCCAGACAGTCACGCACGAGGGAAAGCTGCTCGAGAACTTCGTCGGGGGCCGAGGGGTCGCCGTCGAGACCGACGAGATCCTCGACGTGCTCGACCCCGCGAACGGCGAGGTGCTCGCCCGCGTCCCACTCTCGACCACCGCTGACGTCGATCGCGCCGTCCAGGCGGCTGCGGCGGCGTACGAGACCTGGCGCGACGTGCCCGTCATGGAGCGCGCGCGGCTCATGTTTCGCGTTCAGCAGCTCTGCGAGCAGCACCTCGAAGAGCTCGGGGAGCTGGTCGTCCGCGAGAACGGCAAGTCGATCGGGGAAGGTAAGGGCGAGGTGCGGCGCGGGATCGACGTGGTCGAGTTCGCGGCCGGCATGCCAACCCTGATGCAAGGCGGTGCGCTCGAACAGGTGAGCCGCGGAATCGACACGGAGCTCTTCCGCCAGCCGCTCGGGGTCGTCGCGGCGATCACGCCGTTCAACTTTCCTTTCATGGTGCCGATGTGGACGGCTCCGATCGCGATCGCTGCCGGGAACACGTACATCCTGAAGCCGTCGCAGCGCACGCCACTCTGCGCGCTGCGGATCGCAGAGATCTTCCAGGAAGCTGGCTGCCCTGACGGCGTCTTCAACGTCGTCCACGGTGCCGCCGAGGCCGTGAACGCGATCTGCGACCACGAGCAGATTCGCGCGGTGTCCTTCGTGGGCTCGGCGCCCGTGGCGAAGCACGTCTACGCGCGCTCGGCGCAGGCCGGCAAGCGCGTTCAGGCCCTGGCCGGTGCCAAGAACCACATCGTGGTCATGCCGGATGCCGACCTCGATCTCGCCGCGCCTGGGCTCTTCTCGTCGGCAATGGCGAACGCGGGCCAACGTTGCCTCGCGGGATCCGTTGGTGTCGCGGTTGGCGGTATCGGAGACGAGCTCGCGGGGCGGCTCGAGGAGATCGCGAAGGCTTCGCCGATCGGCAGCGGGCTCGATCCGGAGAACACGATCACGCCCGTGACGACAGCCGAGGCTCGTGACCGGATCGCCGGCTATATCGACCTCGGGGTCGAGGAGGGTGCGCGGCTCCTCGTCGACGGACGCTTCGAGTCGGACAACGGTGGGTTCTTCATGGGGCCGACGATCCTGGACGACGTCCGTCCGGACATGAAGGTGGCCAAGGAGGAAATCTTCGGCCCCGTGCTGTCTCTCGAACGGCTCGACTCGCTCGACGACGCCCTCGAGGTGATCCGGAAGAACGAGTTCGGGAACGCGACCGCGATCTTCACCCGGAGCGGCGGCGCCGCACGTGAGTTCCGGCGCCGGGTGACCGCGGGCATGGTCGGGATCAACATCCCGGTGCCGGCCGCGATGGCGTTCTTCCCCTTCGCGGGGTGGAAAGGCTCCTTCTACGGCGACCTGCACGCGACGGGCATGGACGGCGTCTACTTCTTCACCGAGTCGAAGGTCGTCACCACCCGTTGGCCCGATTAGAGACCGGGGAGGAGATTCGCGCGGCCGACCGCGCTCACGTTCTCCACTCCTGGTCGGTTCAGTCCGAGCTCGATCCGGTCGCCGTGGCGGG
Organism: Gaiellaceae bacterium; assembly: GCA_035296825.1. Lineage (GTDB taxonomy): Bacteria > Actinomycetota > Thermoleophilia > Gaiellales > Gaiellaceae > DASQGA01. The sequence goes on from DATHAG010000160.1 coordinate 4,081, forward strand.
CGGCGAGGGCAGTCGTTTCTGGGACCACGACGGGAAGAGCTATCTCGACTTCGGGTCCCAGTCGGTCAGCCTGAACGTCGGGCACCAGCACCCGCGGCTCGTGGCCGCGATCAAGGAGCAGGCGGAGCGGCTCTGCACGATCAGTCCCAGGTTCGCGAACGACGCCCGCGGCGTGCTCGCGCGACTCCTCGCCGAGGTGACGCCGGGCGACCTGACCCGAACCTTCTTCACCAACGGGGGTGCGGAGGCGAACGAGAGCGCGATCAAGCTTGCGCGCTGGTACACGGGCCGGCCGAAGATCGTGGCGCGCTACCGCTCCTACCACGGCGCAACTGCGGGAGCGGCCTCGCTGACCGGGGACGCTCGACGGTGGCCCGCCGAGCCGGGGATCCCGGGGATCGTCCGGCTCCTGGACCCGTACGAGTACCGCTGCCCGGCCGGCCATCCGGACCCGTGCCCGGTCTGCTCGGGCGCCCCTCACCTCGAGGAGGTGCTTTCCCACGAGAACCCGGAGAGCGTCGCCGCGGTCGTCCTCGAGACGGTGACGGGCGCGAACGGTGTCATCGTGCCGCCGGACGGCTACCTGCGCTCGATCCGCGACGTGTGCGACCGCCACGGCATCCTGCTCGTCCTCGACGAGGTCATGGCCGGGTTCGGGCGCACCGGCCGGTGGTTCGCCTGCGAGCACTGGGAAGTTGTTCCGGACATCCTCACGCTCGCCAAGGGGATCAACTCGGGCTACGTGCCGCTTGGGGCCATGGTCATCTCGGAGCAGCTCTCGAGCTGGATCTGGGACCGGCCGTTCCAGACCGGAGTGACGACGAGTGGCCATCCAATCGCCTGTGCCTCGGGTGTGGCATCGATTGAGACGCTCCGCGACGAAGGTCTCGTCGAGAACGCAGCTGCTCTCGGGGAGGCTCTGGGATCTGAGCTCCACGGAATGGCAAAGCGCCACGACTGCGTCGGCGACATCCGTGGCCTCGGCCTTCTTTGGGGGCTCGAGCTCGTCTCGGACCGCGAGAGCCGCGAGCCGCTGGACGCTAGGCCCATCGCGAAGGAAGCGCTCCGGCGCGGCCTCCACCTCTTCGTGCGCGGCAACGTCGTCCTGGTTGCCCCGCCGCTCGTGATCTCCCGGGAAGACCTCGCCGAGGGGCTTGCGCTCCTCGACGAGGTCCTCGACCTGGACTACCTGTACCGGTAGACGATCCGCCCGCGGGTGAGGTCGTACGGCGAGACTTCGATCTTCACGCGATCACCGGGAAATACCTTGATGCGATAGCGCCGCATCTTCCCGGCCGTGTAGCCGAGCGTCTCATGGCCGTTGTCGAGGGCCACGCGGAACATCCTGTTCCGCAAGGCCTCTACGACCTCGCCCTCGAGCTCGATTTTCTCTTCCTTGGGAGGAATGGCGTCTCCTAGCCAGCGATCTCAGTCACGTTCGTTGCCTCGGGGCCCTTTTGGCCCTCGCGCTCCTCGAACTCGACCTTGGCGCCTTCCGCTAGCGACTTGAAGCCGTCGCCGGCGATGTTGGAATGGTGAACGAAGAGATCCTTTCCACCCCCTTCGGGGGCGATGAAGCCGAAGCCCTTCGCGTCGTTGAACCACTTGACGGTTCCGGTTGCCATTAACTCACCTCCTTGCCATTTCACGAACGGGCAAAGGAAGTGCTTGGCACCACTTGTACTCGCTCTGTTCGCTCCCCAGTGTAGCGGAGCCATGGTGCCCACGTACTAGCGCAGCCAGGAACGCCGCACCAGGATTGCGATCAGGCTCAGTGCCATGAACGCCCCTCCTACCCCGAGGCCCTGCACGAGGAGGCCTCGCGGGAGCGGTTCGAGGGCCGCCGCCAGCACGAGGCCGGCGAGCGCAAGGGCTGCGAGGGCTTCCACGGCGAGGAAAAGAACGCGGCGCCCGACGACGCCCGGCGCCGGTTGGATCCCGGGGGAGAGCTCGCGCGACCAGTAGGCAAGCTCGGCCGTCAGGAAAAAGAGCGCGGCGTAGAGGGTTGCCGAGAGGTCGACGTCGACCTCTCGGCTTCCAAGCGCGGCCGCGTAGCTGCCTGCGAGGAGTGCGAGGCCCAGCG
>DATHAG010000161.1:0-5740 GCA_035296825.1 Gaiellaceae bacterium
GTCCCAGGCTCGATTTTGGCGCTCGTGACCGAGGAGCCGCAAAAAGCCTCGGCACTTGCCGACGCCTTGAAGAAAGGCGGCAAGGTGCTCACGTTCGACATCCCAAAGCCTCGAGATCTACCAGGCTGGGTACGCGCGCAGCTCGAGGCGTTGCACCTCCAGCTGGATGGAGAGGCGGTGCGCGCGCTGATCGAAATCGTCGGGGACGACCCGACAGCGCTGACGACCGAGCTCGAGAAAATTTCCGCGTGGGCCGGAACAGAGCCGGTGAGCCGGCGCGAGGTCGAGAGCCTGGCCGTCTCTGCGTACGAGCCGCCGGGGTGGGCGCTCGGCGACGCGTGGGGATCGCGGAACGTCCAGGCCACGCTGGAGGCCTGTGAAGCCGCGCTCGAGCACAACGATCCTTTCGTTGTCGCCATGAAGCTCACCGGTCAGGTCGAGCTCGTACGCGCTGTGCAAGTCTTTGCAGAAGAAGGTCTGGCCACGAAGGAGATCGCAAAGAAGGTCCGCAGGCACGAGTTTCGAGTTCGGAAGGCCCTCGACCATTCGCGGAACTACTCGCGCGCGGAGCTCGACGATGCGATCGTCCGTCTCGCAGAGTTGGACGAGGCGCTGAAGGGCGCGAGCCGCCTGGCTGGTGAGCTCGAGCTGATCCGCGGAGTCGCCGACGTCACGAGGACCTCGGAGCTAGCACACCACTAGGACACAGGGCTCGGCCCGCCTCTCAGCCTCCGGAACCAGGGGAGGGGGAGTCGGCGCAGGCCCGCGACGAAGATGTCAGGTACTGCGCGCCACGGGCGCGATTCTCGTGACTAAGCTTAAAAGTGGGAGGTGGGCCGCGGGTGTCCCGGGCGAGGCTGCGGAGCGGCGGTCGCGCGCGGCTAGCTCGAGGCGATGAGCTTGGCCGCCTGAGACTTCTTGCGGGCGGCCCGGTTCTTGTGCATCCCGCCCTGGGCGGCGGCCTTGTCGAGCCAGCGGACGAGCTCGCGGTGCTCGCTGGCGATGCGCTCCTTGTCTCCGTCGGCCACAGCGTTCTCGAGGCGCCTCTGAAGCGTCTTCACCGTCGAGCGCCAACGCAGGTTCTCAAGCCGCTGCCGAGCGGCGCTTCGGACCCTGTGCTTCTGTTGGTTGATGTTCGGCATGGCAGAAAAAGAGCCCGGCTTGCGGGCGCCCGCATCCTAGCAAGCTCCGGCTGAACTCCCGGCTCGAAGTCTCCCCCGAACGGGCCGCCAGCGGCTCCGGGCGACCCCTTCCCTACGATTCCCGGCGATGGTCGATCGCCCGGAAGACCCTGCGGCCGAGCGGTCTGCGGCCTCCGACCTCGAGGGAGGGGCGCGCCGGCACCGGCTGGCCAGGTCGACGGCACTCTTCTCGCTCGCAACCCTTCTCTCGCGCTTCTTCGGGCTCTTCCGCGAGGTCGTCGTCCGCCGCTACTTCGGCGTGGAGGGCTCGATCAACACGTTCACGGTCGCGTTCCAGGTCCCGAACCTCGTACGGGCGCTCGTCGCCGACTCGGCTCTCTCGGCGGCCTTCGTCCCGATCTTCAGCGAAATGCTCGAGAAGGGCGACAAGGCGAGGGCCTGGCGAGTCGCGTCGACGATCTTCTGGCTCATGCTGCTCGGGCTGGGCGGCGTCACCGCCCTGTTCATGCTCCTCGCCCCCTGGGTGATGCGGCCGTTCGGGTACGAGGGGGCCGAGCAGGACCTCGTCGTCGGCCTCTCGCGCGTGCTCTTCCCGATCGTCGTCCTGCTCGGGCTTTCGGGTGTCGTCGTCGGGATCCTGAACAGCTACGAGCAGTTCACGGTGCCGGCGCTGACACCCGTGCTCTGGAACCTGGCGATCATCCTCGCCCTGGTCGTGGGCGTGCCCCGAGCGGACAGCCCCTCGGCGGAGCTCTACGTCTACGCGGGCGGCGTCGTCGCGGGCACGCTGATCCAGTTCCTGTTTCCGATTCCGTGGCTCCGCGGCCTCGACGGTCGGCTCCGGATGGCGATCGACGTTCGCGACCCTGCCGTCAAGCGCATCTTCGCGCTCATGGTCCCCGTGACACTTGGCATCGGGCTCATCAACTTCAACCTGCTCGTGGACACCTTCTTCGCGGCCCGCTACATCGATCCGCTCCTGGCCCCGAGCGCGATCGATGCCGCTTTCCGGATCTACATGCTGCCGCAGGGGATCTTCGCGGTTGCGGTCGCGACGGTGCTCTTCCCGGCGCTCTCCCGGCTCGCGGCCCGCTCCGACACCGACGGCTTCCGGGAGACCGTCTCGAGCGGCCTCCGGCAGATCGGGTTCCTGCTCATTCCTGCCAGCGCCGTCACCGCGGTCCTGTCCGTCCCGATCGTGCGGCTCCTGTACGAGCGAGGCGCCTTCGGCGCTGACGAGACGACCATCGTTGCCCACGCTCTCGCTGCCTTCGTCATCGGCCTGACCTTCAACGGGACGATGCTGATGCTGAATCGTGCGTTCTTCAGCCTGCAGAACGCCTGGATCCCGACTGCGGTTGCGCTCGGGAACCTGATCCTGAACGTGGTTCTCGACGCCGCGCTCTTCCGCGTCGGCATCTGGGGAATCCCGCTGGCGACCTCGATCGTGAACGTCGCCGGCACCGTGGCGCTGCTCGTCCTGCTGCGCCGCCGCCTCGGGCGGTTGCAGGGGCGCCAGACGTTGGATGCATACCTACGCACCGCGGTTGCCGCCGCTTTGGCCGCCGGGGTCGCCTACGGCACGTGGTACGGCCTCGACCAGTGGCTCGGCCGGTCGCTCGGAGCCCAGATCGCCTCGGTGGGGCTAGGAGTAGTGCTCGCGGTCGCAGCGTTCCTGGGTGCGGCCCGTATCCTTCGAATCCGGGAGCTCGATGCGCTGCTCTCCCTGCTGCGCCGCTCTCGACCCTCTGCATGAGTCTCGACCGCATCCGCAACTTCTCCATCGTGGCCCACATCGACCATGGCAAGTCGACTCTGGCCGACCGCATTCTCGAGGTGACGGACACGCTCACAGCTCGGGAGATGCGCAACCAGGTGCTCGACACGATGGACCTGGAGCGGGAGCGTGGTATCACGATCAAGGCGCAGGCCGTCCGCGTCGAGTGGAAGGGCCATCAACTGAACCTGATCGACACGCCAGGGCATGTGGACTTCACGTACGAGGTGTCGCGCGCGCTCCAGGCATGTGAGGGGGCGCTCCTCGTCGTCGACGCCGCGCAAGGGATCGAGGCGCAGACGCTCGCGAACGCCTACCTTGCGATCGAGAACAACCTCGAGATCGTCCCGGTCGTCAACAAGATCGATCTCCCGCAGGCGGATCCGGACGCCACTGCGGCCGAGGTGGCACAGCTCGTTGGCGAGGACCCCGAGCGGGTACTCAGGATCTCGGCGAAGACCGGCGAGGGAGTCGAATCCGTCCTTGACGCGATCGTGGAGCGGATCACCGCTCCAGGCGGGGATCCTGAGGCTCCCGCGCGGGCGCTCGTCTTTGACTCCTCCTACGACCAGTACCGCGGCGTCGTCGCGTTCGTCCGCATGGTGGACGGCTCGTTCCGACCGCGCGAGCGCCTCCGAGCTATGGCACAGGGAACACGATTCGAGCCGGAGGAGCTCGGCTTCTTCTCGCCGGACCGGGTTCCGACGGCCTCGCTCGAGGCGGGAGAGGTCGGCTACGTCATGACCGGGTTGAAGGACGTGAGCCGGCTTCGGGTTGGCGACACGCTGACCAGCGAGGAGCGCCCGGCCGACAAAGCCCTTCCCGGGTACAAGGACGTGAAGCCGACCGTCTTCGCGGGTCTCTTCCCGACCGAATCCGACGATTATCCGGAGCTTCGCGACGCGCTCGAAAGGCTGAAGCTGAGCGATGCCTCGCTCTTCTACGAGCCCGAGACCTCCCGAGCCCTCGGCTTCGGCTTCCGGTGTGGCTTCCTCGGCCTGCTCCACATGGAGATCGTGCGCGAGCGTCTCGAGCGCGAGTTCGACCTAGATCTCCTCGTCACAGCACCGAACGTCGCCTACCGCGTGATCACTCACGTCGGCGAGGAGCTCGAGGTCCACAACCCGGCCGAGTTTCCTCGAGAGTTCGAGCGCGTGGAGGAGCCGTTCATCCGGGCTACGACGATCGTCCCGAAGGAGTACGTCGGCACCGTGATGGAGCTGAACAACGAGCGGCGGGGCCAGTTCGACCACATGGAGTATCTGAGCGAGAATCGCGTTCTCCTCACGTACGACCTCCCGCTTGCGGAGATCGTCTACGACTACTACGACCAGTTGAAGAGTCGCACCAAGGGCTATGCCAGCTTCGACTACGACGTCACCGGGTTTCAGGAGGGCGAGCTCGTCCGCGTCGACATCCTGCTTGCGGGCGACTCGGTCGACGCACTCTCTCTGATCGTCCACCGCGAATTCGCCTATGACCGGGGCCGCGCGCTCGTCGAGCGGCTCCGCCAGGAGATCCCGCGGCAGATGTTCGACGTGCCCATTCAGGCGGCGATCGGCTCGCGGATCATCGCGCGCGAGACGATCAAGGCGCGTCGCAAGGACGTGCTTGCGAAGTGCTACGGCGGCGACATCAGCCGCAAGCGAAAGCTCCTCGAGCGGCAGAAAAAAGGGAAGAAGCGGATGAAGCAGGTCGGAACGGTGGAGATCCCGCAGGAGGCGTTTCTCGCCGTGCTGAACCTGAACGGAGAGCGGCGCTCGTGACGACCCGTGCCGACGGCGTCCGCCATCTCTACGTCCACCTGCCGTTCTGTGCCCATCGCTGCGGCTACTGCGACTTCGTCACGCTGGTCGGGAGGCCGGACCAGCACGCGCGCTATGTCGATGCTCTCCTCGGTGAGCTGGCGCTGGAGGGCGGTGTCCTCTCGGAGCCGCTCGAAACCGTCTTCCTCGGAGGTGGCACGCCGACGTTCACCGAGCCGGAAGCGCTTCGCCGGCTGCTGGGAGCGCTGCCCGGTGCGAGCGAGGTGACGATCGAGGCGAACCCAGAGACGGTCACCGCCGAGCTCGCGAAGCTTCTCGCCGAAAGCAGGATCACCCGAGTCTCACTGGGCGTACAGAGCTTCCAGCCGGGCCTCCTGGAGGTGCTGGAGCGCCGGGCGCAGCCGGACGACGTCCGCCGGGCGATCTACCATCTTCGTGATGCCCAGATTGACAACATCTCCCTGGATCTCATCTACGGGATCCCCGGCCAGGAGCCCTCCCACCTCGAGCGCGACCTGGACGAGGCGCTCGCTCTGGAGCCCGACCACGTCTCCTGTTACGAGCTGGAGGCGAAGCCTGGAACCCGGTTTACGCACAGGTACGGAGGCGAGCTCGTCCGCCAAGGCGAAGCGATGGAAGGCTACTTCGAGCGGGTCGTCGAGCGTTTGGTCACGGCTGGATATCGCTGGTATGAGACGGCCAATTTCTGTCGGCCTGGACGCCAGTCCAGCCACAACCTCGGTTACTGGCTGGGGCGGGACTACCTGGGGCTCGGCATCGGCGCGGTCTCGACGGTCGCAGGTCTCCGGTGGCGAAACGCCCCGAGCCTGGGCGGCTACCTGCGTGCGCTCGAGGACGCACAGGCGCCGGCGAGAGAGCTCGAGCCGATCGACGTCGACACGCACCGCCGGGAGCGGCTCATGCTCGGACTCCGCCTCGACGAGCCCATCCCCTTCGCGGACGTAGCCGGGGCGGTGAACGAAGACGCCCTGCGGCGGCTCGAGCGCCTCGGGCTTGCCGAGCGACGCTCAGGCGGTCTCGTTCTGACGCGTCGC
>DATHAG010000162.1:0-14041 GCA_035296825.1 Gaiellaceae bacterium
TCTCGCCAAGCGAGCGATCCGGGCTCGAACCGGAGGTGAGGGACTTCGAGCCGTCGGTGGCCCTCGTTGGCATCGAGGTTGGGAACCAGATCGCCGCTGAGGCGCTCCGTGTGCTCCGGCCCGGCGGCTGGGTGGTTCTCGAAAGCGGCGACGGTCAGACGAAGTCCCTCGCCGCGGCACTTCGCTCGCTGGGCTACGACCGTGTCACGGTCAGCCCTGACCTCGCCGGAGTCGACCGCGTCGTCGAGGGACGAGCGCCGTGACCGTTTTGGAGGACGCGGTCGCCGCCCTCCGCGCGGGGCAGGTCGTCGTCCTCCCGACCGACACGGTCTACGGACTCTGCGCCGATGCGTATCACGACGCTCCCGCTCGCCGTCTGGCGCAACTGAAAGGACGGCCCGAGACCCATCCGACGGCGCTGCTCGCGGCCGACTTCGAGTTGATCCTCGACGCGGTACCCGAGCTCAGGGGCCTTGCGGCGGTCCGGGCACGGGCACTCCTCCCCGGGCCCTACACGCTCGTGCTCCCGAATCCTGCGCGGCGGTTTCGCTGGCTGTGCGGGGTCAACCCCGAGGCGATCGGCATCCGCGTCCCAGACCTTCCTCCCGATACCCGCGCCGTGGTCGACCAGGTTGGTGCGGTCGCGGCGACGAGCGCCAACCGCCACGGCGAGCGCGACCCGGCCAGGATCGAGGACGTTCCCGAAGAGATCCGTTCGCAGGCGGTCGTCGTCGACGTGGGCGCGCTACCTGGGACGCCCTCGACGGTGCTCGACCTCACCGGCTCCGAGCCGATCGTCCTTCGTGAGGGCGCGGGCCCTGCGGGCGAGGCGCTCGAAAAACTCGCGGCGACGGTGATGAGCTAGCGGCGATCGAGCTCTCGGCCGGCCAGCCGCTCGGTTGTCGCCCTGATGCGCGCAGCCGCGAGCGAATAGACCACCATGGCCACGATGACCGCGGCCGTCCACTGCAATGCAGGCCGATCCACGAGCGGAAGCGAGAGCGCCAAGCCGACCCCGAGCGACGGAAGCACGAGGAGCGTCGTTGCGAGCGCCGGTAGTCGCCCGAAGCCCCACGCCCGCCGCAAGTCTGCGTACTCCCGGGCGAGCGGCGCGACGACAACGATGCCGACGACGGCGAGAAGAATGAGGTTCAAGTGCTCCATGTCCCGGAAACGCGATCTACCCCTTTCGGGTTACGCCCACGCCTGAGTAAGCTGCCCGCGTGGCCGTCGCCCAGGAGACGTTCGAGCAGCTCCGCCAGGCAGGCCTTGCAGAGATCGACGGTGAGATCGCCGCCCTGCTCGGCCGCGAGCTCGAGCGCCAGCGGGCGCAAATCGAGCTGATCGCGTCGGAGAACTTCACCTGGCCGAGCGTGCTCGAGGCCGTCGGCAGCGTGCCCACCAACAAGTACGCGGAGGGGTACCCGGGCAAGCGCTATTACGGCGGGTGCGAAGTGATCGACGAGATCGAGCAGCTTGCAATCGACCGGGCCAAGTCGCTCTTTGGTGCCGAGCACGCCAACGTGCAGCCGCATGCCGGGGCGCAGACGAACATGGCCGTCTACTTCAGCTGCCTCGAGCCCGGGGACACGATCCTTGCTCTTCGCCTCGACCATGGCGGCCACCTGACGCACGGGCTCAAGGTGAACTTCTCCGGTCGTCTCTACACGATCGCGGGCTACGGGGTCGATCGCGAGACGAACTTGGTCGACTTCGACGAGGTCGGCCGAATCGCGAAGGATTGCAAGCCAAGGCTGATCATCTGCGGCGGCTCTGCCTACCCCCGGAGGATCGAGGCGGACCGGTTCCGGGAGATCGCGGACGAGGTCGGCGCGCTCCTCCTTTGCGACATGGCCCACTTCGCCGGGCTCGTGGCCGCGGGACTCCATCCGAATCCGACGCCCTATTGCGACTTCGTCACGTCGACCACGCACAAGACCCTGGCCGGACCTCGCGCGGGCTTCGTGCTCTGCAAGGACGAGCACGCCCAGGCGCTCGACAAGGCCGTCTTCCCGGGCATGCAGGGTGGGCCCCTCTGCCACACGATCGCCGCGAAGGCGACCTGCTTCAAGATCGCCGGCTCGGAAGCGTTCCGCTCCTACCAGCGTCAGGTGCGGACGAACGCTGACGCGCTCGCCGACTCGCTCCTGGACGGTGGCCTGGAGCTGCTGACCGGCGGCACCGACACGCACTTGATGCAGGTCGACCTGCGCCGTAGCTCCTGGACGGGCCGGGACGCCGAGGAGCGCCTGCACGAGGTCAAGATCACCGCCAACCGGAACACGGTGCCCTTCGACGAGCGGCCTCCGACCGTCGCCTCCGGTCTTCGCCTGGGGACGCCCGCGATAACGATGCGGGGGTTTGACGAAGAGGATGCCGCCGAGGTGGGGAGCATCATCACCGGGGCCCTTTCAGAGAGCCCCGACTTCGCCGCGCTCAACGAGCGGAGCGACGCTCTCTGCGATCGCCGGCCGCTCTACCCCGACTTTCGCGGCTTTACGGCGTACCGGTGAGCGCGACGGCTACGACCGATCGCGTCATCGAAGTCACGCACCCCCTGGTCCAGCATAAGCTGGGAATGCTGCGGGACGTCGAGACGCCGACCCAGCTCTTTCGTCAGCTCGTGAACGAGCTGACGCTCCTCCTCACATACGAGGCGACGAAGGACCTCGCGACGGAGGAGGTGGAGATCGCCACTCCGCTCGAGCGGACGACCGTCCAGCGGATCTCCGGTAAAAAGGTCGCGATCTGCCCGATTCTCCGGGCCGGCATCGGCATGCTCGACGGCGTGCTCTCGCTGATCCCCGCCGCCCGCGTCGGGTTCATCGGTCTCTACCGAAACGAGGAGACACTCGAGCCGGTCGAGTACTACGTGAAGCTGCCGAACGACATCGCCGAGCGAGACGTGATTCTGCTCGATCCGATGCTCGCTACAGGCAACTCGACCGCGGCCGCCGTCGCGACGGTGAAGGCGGCCGGGGCGCACTCGGTACGCTTGATCGCCCTGGTCGCTGCCCCAGAGGGGATCGAGCGCCTCCACGGCGAGCATCCCGACGTGGCGGTCGTCGTCGCCGGGATCGACCGGGGCCTGGACGAGCGCGGCTACATCCTGCCCGGCCTCGGTGACGCGGGCGACCGCTTGTTCGGGACCAAGTGACCGCGGGCCTAGACCCGCGCGGCGGCCTTCCGCTCGTCGGCTTCCTCGCTCTCGCTGGGTAGCGGAGCGGGCGGGTAGAGCGCGCGGACCTCGTCGACGAAGGCGGCCAGCCGGTCGGCCAGGTCGGCGTCGTGGATCTCGAGGACATTCTCGGCGTTCTGCTCGCCTGAATGCGAGAGGTTGTAGCTCCCTGCGAACACGATGTCGTCCGCGACCGCGACCTTCGCATGCATGTAGTCGTGGACGTCGTCGCCGCGGCCGTACGGCGTCGAGCGCTTGCCCGAGAAGGGCGCGTTTCGGAAGATTCCTTCAAGGAGCGGCATCTTCCAGGCCGCGTTGCCGTTCAGCCGCCACTGGTAGTAGACGCCCTTCATCTGGGTTCCGTCGACAACTCCGGCAGCGTCGATCTCCCGATCGGCCACAGCCTCCGCAAGGCTGCCGAGGATGGGGGCGGACGTGAGAACCGGTGATGCAATCCGGATCCGATGCCGCGCCCGGGCGACCCGGTTCGCAATCCTGTGTGCGAGCGACTCACCCCGGCCGGGACAGAACCAGGTCCGAACCTTGCGGCCGTTGACGCGGATCGGGTTCGGATCGATGTCCCCGCTCGTCGCGACGTTCGCCGTCTGCCAGAGCTCCTCGAAGTCGCGCGTGAAGTTCGCGGCGACGTACTCGTGCTGAACGATCGCGACCACGTTTTCCTGGCGTGTCCAGGAGTCGCCGGTCCAGTTCATCGAGCCGGTCCAGACACTCTCGCCGTCTCTGACGACGTACTTGTGGTGCATGAGGTCGGGTTCCCCAGCGATTCCCTTGGTCTCGACCGGGAGCTGCTCGATCAGATCCGGAACGCCCTCCGGCGGAGGGGGGACAGGAATCGGCGCCGCGTAGTCCAGGTTGTACGCGATCCGAACCGCGACCCCGCGCTCGTGAGCAGCTACCAGAGCGTCCGCCACGAGCTTCGCCTCCGCATCGAGAAGATCGACGTCGTAGAGAGCCAGGTCGAGCGACCTCTCGGCTGCTCCGACGAACGCGACGACGCGACGGGCGATCTCATCCGACGTCTGACCGCCGTCCCTCAAAGTCGTCACCTGGATCATCTACGGAATCCTTTGCATTGGGGTCGCCAATCGGTTCTACGAACGCACGGCAGTTCGGGTCAGGAGGCCGGGACGCCGCATCGCGTCGAGCCAGATGGCGCGCGACTCCTCGCGGCTTCCGCTCTCGGACAACCGTTCTAGCACCCAGGCCGGCCCCGCCGATGGGATTTCCCCGAAGATTGGCGCGATGCCCTGATGCTGCTCGGGGCCGAGCTCCTCGCCCGGTCCCGTCAGGACCTCGCTGAGCGTCTCGCCGGGCCTGATCCCGACCGTCTCGAGGTCGGGCACGCCCTCGCGACCCGCCTGGCGCCAAATCCGCTCGGCCAGCTCTCCCACGGTCAGGGTGGTGGGCGCGGCCGAAGTGGCCAGGCTGACGCCGTCGGCGGCCAGGAGGACGCCCTGTGCGGCGAGCGTGGCCGCGTGCGCCATCGTGATCCAGTACCGCACCATGCCGGTGTCGGTGACCGTGAGCGGCACGTTGCCGCGGGCCTGTCTGAGGAAGAGCTCCGAAGCGCTCCCGGCGCTCCCGAGGACGTTCACGAAGCGCACGGCGATTCGCCGCCCTCCGGCCCGTCGCGCGGCGAATGCCGTTAGCTGCTCCATGAAGCGCTTCGTTCGGCCGTAGAAGCTCGCCGCGAGAGCCGCCTTGTCGGTCGAAGCGACCACAACCGTGTCGACGTCGGCCCGCTCCGCCGCTCGCAGCACGTTCCAGCTCCCGTGCAGGTTCGTATCGACGAACTCCTCCGGGTAGACCTCGGCCCAGTCGACGTGCTTGTACGCAGCCAGGTGGAAGACGACGTCGGGCTTTGTCACCGTGAGCTCCCGCTCGATCCGGCCCGGATCGCGGACGTCGCAGAGGGCGTAGCGGACGGGCGCGCCTGCATCCCGCGCCCGTCTGTCGGCGGTCAGGGAGGCTTCGTGGGCATCGAGGAGCGTGACGGACTCAGGCCTGAAACCGAGCAGGAAGGTAGTCAACGCCCGGCCGATCGATCCGCCGCCGCCGGTAAGGAGGATGCGCCGTCCGCCGAACCGTTCCTGGAGGTCGAGGAGCGACGGCACCGGATCTCGCAAGCCGAGCACGGCCTGCCAGTCGAAGTCATCCGGCGGCAGGCGCCTCGGGCGGGGAGCCGGTCGCGGCTCCGGCTGCGCCAGGGCGCCCTCGATTGCGCGGTAGCCGCGCTTCATGTCGGGGGAGCGGGCACGGTCAGGCTCGTTGATCTCCGCCACCAGGAACCGGACGTGCTTTCCGAGCCGCGCTACGGCCTCGTCCAGGTCGAGCTCGCCACTTCCGTAGGGCAGCCCCTCTCCGAGGAGGCCGTGGGCATCCGAGATGTGCGCCACGACCGCAGCCGGGCCGAGCTCGTCGACGTAGCGCTCGAGCGTCAGATCCTCGTCCGACGCGACGCCGAAGAGGGACGGATAGGCGGCCGCGAAGCTCCTGAAGAGCCCGGCGTGCGAGAGGTCCAGGGTGAACCCGAGCTCCGGGACGCGCTCGCGGCACCGAAGGAGGTCCTGCCAGTGGCCGCCGATCTGGGAGACGAAGATCCCTCCGACCCGCATTCGGAGCACCGGCGGGACGTTCTCGATCAGGGGCTGTACGCCGCGCTCCAGGCAGGTCTCTGCGTAGAAGCGGAGGAAGCGCACGACCTCGGCCTCGTCGAGGGCCGGAGCGGCGCGGAAGGCAGCCGGTGCCAGCGGTGCGTAGAGGTGGATCGTGAGGACCGGCGATCCGATCGCGGCCGCGAACTTGGCGCTTCGCTCGATGCCGCCACGCGCCTCTTCGGTCAGCCGGTCAACGGAGACGAAGGCGCCGCTGGGCCAGCTCACGGGCGCTTCGGCCGTCAGTGCGAGCCCGGCTCCTTCGGTTGCTGTCAGCGTGGTGGCGACAGCCCGCTCGAGCGTGCTCTTGTCGGTGACGTCACGCGGCGCGAGCGCCAGCTCGAGCCCGGCCCAGGGACCGCCCTCGAGACGCTCGGCTATCTGCTCAAGATCCGGAGCGGCCTTGAGCTGTGGGATGGCGGCGGAGCCAGTCGACATAGAGGGGTATAGCTTCTTCGAGCGGGCGGACGCCAAAGCCTAGTGACGGCCCCGCGCCGTCCGCGCCATAACTCAGGTTCTCACCCGGCTCGAGGGCTCCTCCAGGGGTCTCGATCGGAGCTTCCGAGCCGGCCGCGTCCCGGACGAGCTCGGCGGCCCGCCGGAGTGGAGTCCCCACGCCGCTCGCAAGGGTCAGCGTCTCGTTCCAGCGCGCCTCGACGGCGATCGCTTCCAGGGCCGGTACGAGGTCGTCGACGTAGACGAAGTCGCGCGCTCGCTCGGGATCGCCGGGGATGACGATCGGCTTGTCCGCGAGTGCCCGCGCTGCGAAGGCCGCGATCGCGCCCGTAGCGCCTTCTCGCGCGACCTGGCCGGGCCCGAACACGGAGGTCAGTCTGATCACGGTCGCGTGTGCGGGGTGCAGTCGGCAGGTCTCTTCACCGAGCCGCTTCGAGAGCGCGTACGGGTCGGGCGGTGGGTCGAGGGCGGCTCTGATTGTGGACGGGAAGACGAGCCCGCAGTCGTGCTCCTGACAGCCCTCGAGCAGGTTGAGCGTCGTGCCTGCGTTCTGTCGCACGGCCCAGGCGGGATCCGCACGGGAGCGGGCCGGATCGGGGACGCCCGCGAAATGGAAGACGGCAGTCGCCCCCGCAAGCAGGTCGCGAGCGGCCGGGTCGCCGGCATCGACCTGGATCGCGTCGCCGGCGAGCGCACGAGTCGCCCCCTTCGGGCGCGAGACGCGCACCACCTCGTGTCCGCGCTCCTGCAGCAGGTCGGCCATGCGAGAGCCGAGGAAGCCCCGAGCGCCGGTGACGACGACCCTCACGGGCGAAGGTATTCCCGAACCGTGTGTCGGTAGTCGAACGGGCTTCGCACGGTGAACGCCGGCTCGTCGCCGGGTGCTTCGCCGCGGGCAAGCCGGGCAACGTCGGCGACGGTGACCGTCTCCGCAGCCACGTTCGCCACGCCGGAACCGGACTCGAGCAGGATCCTGGCGGCGTCCTCGACGTGGACGACGCCGATGGTCGCCTTCCCGCCGTCGTCGATCGGGAGCTCTTCCCCCGCTTCGGCCAGCCGGCGAAACCGGTCGACCACCGTCTGCGACTCGGGCCTTTCGTGCTCGACCGGGCTCGGCCCGTAGACGATCCCGAGACGGAGCACGGCAAGGTCGAACCTACCGCGCCGAGCGTTGAGCCCAAGGCAGAGCTCCGCGTAGATCTTCGAGAGATGGGCGAGGTCGCTCTGCGGGCCGTAGGGCTGGTTTGCGTCCACGTTGCCCGTGAGGCCGGGGCCGTAGACGTGCAGCGAGCTCGCGTAGACGAGCATCGGGCCACCGCGCTCGGCAACCGCCTCCGCGACCCGGCGCGCTCCGGTGACGTTCGTCTCCTCCGTATAGTCGGGTTCGCGCTCGGAGAGCGGTCGGCTGGCCTGGGCGGCGAGCAGGAAGACGCGCTCGGGGCCCTCCGCCAGGAGCCGGTCGATCTCTTCGCGCTTTCGGATGTCGGCCGTCTCCACGCGCGCCCCGCGCTCCTCCAGCTTTGCGAGCTGCTCCCGCCGCGTTGCGTACCAATTGTCTGCGAGCAGGACGTCGACACCCGTCTCGAGCGCACGCTCTGCCAGAGCCCCTCCGACGTACCCCGCGCCGAGCACGAGGATCAAGCGCGAACCACTTAGATCCGGTGGACGCCCGATCCGCTCGGAACGACGTTGCGTGCGTCCACGACCAGCTTCGCCTCGTCCCAGAGCGGCTGCTGAAGGAACTGGCGATGCTGGGTGAGCATGACGACGCAGTCCGCCTTCCCGACCTCGTCAGCCGACCAGTCGACGCTCTGGTGCCGGCGGTCGTCGAGCTCGACTTCGGGCACCCACGGATCGCAGTAGACGACGTCGCCGCCCCTGGAGAGCAGCTGGCGCATTACCTCGAAGCTCGGCGACTCCCGCGTGTCGTGGACGTCCGCCTTGTACGCCATCCCGAGCAGCAGGATTCTCGAGCCCTTGATCGGGCGGTCGACGTCATTCAGCGCATCGCCGACCTTTCCCACGACGTAGAGCGGCATCCTCGTATTGATTTCGTGCGCGGCCTCGATCAGCTGGGGCGAGTAGCCGTACTCGCGCAGGCGGGCCGCGAGGAAATGGGGGACGACGGGGATACAGTCACCACCGAGCCCCGGCCCGGGGTAATGCGGCATGAACGCAAAGGGCTTCGAGGAGGCGGCCTCGATCACCTCCCAGGAGGAGATCCCAAGCTTGTCGCACATGAGCGCAAGCTCGTTCGCAAGGGCGATGTTGACGGCCCGGAACGTGTTCTCGTGGAGCTTCGCGGTCTCGGCGACGATCGGGCTCGAGACCCGGATGACGACGTCGACGATCTGCCTGTAAAGAAGCTCGGTTCGGCGGCCGCATTCGTCGGTGACACCAGCGACTAGCTTCGGCGTTGTCTTGATCGTGAAGCTCTTGTTCCCGGGATCAACCCGCTCGGGCGCGTAGCCCAGGAAGAAGTCCGTTCCCACCTTGCCGCCTCCGCGTTCGAGGATCGGCCGGACGATCTCCTCGGTAGTCCCGGGAGAGGTCGTGGACTGAAGGACGACGAGCTGGCCGGGCCGGATGTTCTCGGCGACGGACTCGGCAGCGGCGACGATGTAGGACGCATCCGGCGTCCGCGTCTTCGAGAGCGGGGTCGGTACGCAGATCGTCAGGGCATCAAGTTCGGAGACGGCGCCATATTCCGTCGAGGCGTTGAGCTCCCCCTGGAGGAGCTCGTAGCGCTCGGACGGGACATCCACGAGGTATGAGCGGCGCTCGCCGATCGCGCGGACACGCCTGTCGTTCAGATCGATTCCGGTCACGTCGAAGCCGGCTTCGGCGAACGACATCGCCAGCGGCAGCCCCGCGTAGCCGAGCCCGACAATGCCGACCTTGGCCTCGCGTGTTGCGATGCGCTCGTCGAACTCCGATGTGGTCGCAACTACCTCAGTCACGGCCAGGATGCTAGCTACGTGGCGCGAAGGCCGCTTTCTGACTGCGGATCTCGGGGTCGCCGGCCAGCGCCTCTGCTATAACCGCCGCATGTCCTTCCCCGAGGCGTTGCGTGCCCTCGTTGGGGACGGCGCGGCGGTCTGGGGCTTTCTGACGGCGATCGGTATCGTGCTCGCTCTGACGCCGCTGATCGCGCGGCTAGCTCCCCGGATCGGCGGTGTCGACGTCGGTGGCGACCGGCCTCGCGTCCACCAGAGCCCGGTCCCGCGGATCGGGGGCGTCGCGATTGTCGTAGCGATCCTGGTCCCGGCGGTGATCTTCATCCAGCCGGCGATCTTTTTCCACCCAGAAGGGCCGTACCTGGGGATTCTCGGCGGAACCCTGCTGGTCGCGGCACTCGGCCTCGTGGACGACATCCGCGGCCTTCGTCCCAGCACCAAGTTCATGGGGGTCTGCGTGGTCGCACTCATTCCCGTGGTTGGTTACGACGTCCGCTTCCATCATCTGACGCTGCCCGTCTTCGGCGACTTCGATCTCGGCTGGGTCGGATACCCGTTGACGATCCTGTGGGTCGCCGTCCTCGCGAACCTCATCAACCTGATCGACGGCATGGACTCGCTCGCTGCGGGAATCGTGTCCATCGCGGCGATGTCCTTTGCCGTCCTGGCGGCCTCGTTCGGACGGTCGAACGCAGCCGTCCTCGCGGCCATCATCTGCGGAGCGACGCTGGCGTTCCTGCGACACAACTACCACCCTGCGAAGATCTTCATGGGCGATTCGGGCGCGCTCGCGCTCGGGTTCCTGCTCGCGACCGTGGCGGTCGAAGGCGTCCTGAAGACGGCGGCCACGATCGCCCTTGTCGCACCACTGCTCGTCCTGGCCGTGCCGATCCTGGATACGTCTTTTGTCGTGCTGAAGCGGCTGAAGTATCACCGGCCCCCCTGGGACCCGGACCAGAACCACTTCTACCACCGCCTCATGAGGATTGGGCTCTCGCAGCGGCGGACCGCGGCCTACCTCCACCTCTGGGCCCTGCTGCTCGCGGCGTGGGCGGTGATGCTCCGGTTCGTACCGCCTCGGCCGCGCGGCGTCTGGAACCTCGAGCACGTCTTGATCGCGGCCGGAACGGGCCTCGTGGTCATCGCGGCGTCGATCTGGATGGTCTACAGCCTCGAGATCCTGAAGGCGCGCCACCTTCGGGTCCTCGGCTTTGGGCGCGAGCCCACCGAGGAGCTTCCAGCCGAGGAGCCGGAGGAAGCCGTCGAGCGCGCACTTGCCGGGCCTCGCTCCTAGGCGATCCAGGGGAGGCCTAGCCGGACCAGGTCGGCGGGGTTGCGACGGACGCGCTCGCGCCAGCCCGCCGGCGGCTTCTTCTCAATCTCGAGCTCGGCCGGGTCTGCCAGGAAGCGGAGCCTGCCCTCCCGGGCCAAAAGCTCGTCGACGGCGCCGAGCCGCCCCTCGAAGATCGACCAGACGGGCGTCCCGAGCACAGCCGCCTCGCGGTTCATGGTGCCGCCGGCCGAGACGAGAAGATCTGCGAAGGCAACGAGGCTCCTGCCGTCCACCGATCGCTCCGGGATGTTGACCCGCTCGAGCCCGAGCGCCCGGATCGCTTCGCGCTGGTCCGGTGTTCGGGCGAGGACGACGGTCTGTGTCCTCTCGTCGGCCGAGACGCGCCGCAGGATCCTCGGCACCAGCTCGTTCTCCGACCCGCCGAGGTAGAGCGCGTACGAGGGGGCGGTCCGGATCACGCAGAGGACGGCCTCCTCGCGCAGCTCGAGCCGATCTAGAACGGTCGGGTCGGGCACGAAGTCGGCGAGGTAGTACTCCTCCTTGAGACCCCGGTAGCCGACGAGCTTCGGCGGGCGGGCTCCGTAGCGGGCGAGCCGCTCCGAGGGGATGGCGTCGGGCACGAGCACCCGGTTGGCAAGCCGGCAGTTCGCATGGTGCTGCAGGGCCGCCCACTCGTAGTCGAACATGGTCGTGTTCGGGATCCGCAGCGCGCGGCAGGCAGGCGGCAGGTCGGTCGACCCATGGGCCAGCGCGCAGTCGAAGCGCCGACCGCGCGCGAAGCGAACGAGTTGCGGAGCGCGCACCAGGGCAGCACGTGCTTTTCCGAGGCGGGAAGCTCCGCCGTGGTGCCCGAGCACGGTGTGGGGGTGACCCCAGTCCTCGAGGAGCTCGACCGTATGTGAGAGCGGACGCGCCGTCAGCGTTACATCATGACCGTCCGCCTCGAGTCGCTCGACGAGCGGGCGCAGGACGAGGACGTGCGCGGTGTTCGTGAGATCGGCCCAGACGCGCATCGGCCGCCTGAGGATAGACGGTGAACAAAGTCGTCCTCGAATCGTCCTTTTTTCGCGGAAACAAGCCATTTCGGAGCGTCACGAAGTCGCGCCACGATCCAGCCGGGCGCTGATACAGTGCCCCCGGCCCGAATGACCGCCCACGTGACGGCAGAGCGCACATCCTTTGACCCTCTCGGCGCCGGAGCGCTCCTCCTCGCCGTCCTAGTCGTTTGCGTGGGAGTGGGCGCGCTGGTCGGCTGGGCGGCCGGCTCGGTGGGAGGCGGCGTCGCGATCGGCTCCGTGATCGGCATCCCCGCGGCTATCGCGACCGTCTACCGCACGTATCGGAACATCGCCTAATGGCGACCATGCTCACCCCGAGACCGATGCCGGAGCGCCGTTTCCCTGTGATCGCGGGCGGCGCGCTGGTCGCCCTCGCATTGCCGATCTTTGCGATCGCAGGCTGGGAGCTCAGGGGCTGGGCTCTAGGCGCCGTCCTCTGGGCTGCGAGCCAGGCGCTCGGGCTGCTCTTCGCGCGCTTCGGGATCGGTGAGCCGAACCTGCGCGGATCGGGAGTGGTCGCCTTCGGGATGATGGCGCGCGGCATCCTGCTCATGATCGTCGCGCTCGCGGTTGCCACCTCTGATCCCGGCCTGGCGCTGGCCGGCGCGCTCGTCTACACCGCGGCGTACTCGCTCGAGCTCGGTCTCAGCCTGACGCTCTACTTCTCGGGAACCCCGAAGCAGTGAGCTTCGCGCTGATCCTGGCGGCTGCCGAGGACTTCCAGCCGCAGCACGAGTTCGAGCTGCCGGCATGGGTGCCCATCCACCTCGGCCCGATCGACATGTCGATCAACAAGGCCGTCGTGTACCTCTGGGTGGGCGCTCTGGTGACCATCTTCCTGGGCATCTGGATCATGCGGTTCGGCCTCTCGCTGAGGCCGAGCAGGCGGCAGACGACGGGCGAGAGTCTCTATGAGCTGATCCAGGGCCAGATCGCAGAGGGCAACCTGCCGTCGAAGGCGATCGGGCGCTGGTTTCCCTACGTCGCTTCCCTCTTCCTCTTCATCTGGATCCTGAACCTGGTTGGGTTCGTGCCGCTCCCGATTTCCAGCGAGAAGTTCGAGCTCTTCGGGCTCGAGCTTCCGACGTGGGGCATCTACGCGGCCACCGCGAACCTGAGCGTGACGCTCGGCCTTGCGTTGATTACGTTCATCGCCACCCACGTGGAGGGCATCCGCTACAACGGGGCCGTCCGCTACTTCAAAAGCTGGATCCCGGCCGGCGTGCCGAAGCCTCTCCTCGGCTTGATCGTGCCGCTCGAGGTGATCTCGCAGTTCATGCGGCTGATCTCGCTCTCCGTCCGACTCTTCGCCAACATGCTGGCGGGCCACATGCTGATCCTTGTCATGATCGGCCTGATCTTCATCTTCTCGTCCTACGCGATCGCAGTGATCGCGATCCCGGTCGCGGTCGCCGTCTACATCTTCGAGGTGGCGATCGTCGTCACGATCCAGGCGTTCGTCTTTGCCCTGCTCTCCGCCATCTACATCGGTGGCGCCATCGAACCGGAACACTAGAAGGAGGCTGGACTTGACCACCCTATTTGCAGCACTCGACGGGAACGTCGCCGATCTGGGTAAGGCGATCGCGTTCGGCGTCGGCGTCGGTCTCGGCGCGGTCGGCGCCGGTATCGGCATCGGGAACATCTTCGGGTCGATGATTCAGGCGGTCGCGCGCCAGCCCGAGCTTCGCGGCGAGCTCACGGGCATCCAGTGGCTCGGCTTCGCCCTCACCGAGGCCGTCGTCTTCTACGCGCTTCTCGGCGGCCTGCTCGCTTACGTCCTCGTCTGATGCTCTCCGCGCTTCTCTTCGCCCAGGAGGCCGCTGCCGACGAAGGAGGCGGGCTGATCTCGGTCGTGCCGGGCCTGATGATCTGGACGATCGTGACGTTCGCGATCGTCTTCTTCGTCCTTCGCCGCCTGGCGTTCGGGCGCATTCAGGCGATCATCGACCAGCGCCGGGAACGGATCAGGCAGGCGCTGGACGAAGCCGACAAGGCGCGAGAAGAGGCAAGGCAGCTCCGTGAGTTGACCAAGAAGGAGCGCGAGGAGGCGAAGTCCGAGCGCGAGCGCATCCTGGAAGAGAGCCGCAAGCAAGGCCAGCAACAGCTCGCACAGGCCCGCCAGCAGGCCGCGGAGGATCTCGAGCGTCGCCTCGAGGAGAACCGCAAGGCGATCGAGGCCGAGAACAGGAAGCTTCGCGAGGCGATCCGCCGGGACGTCGTCGAGCTAACGCTACTCGCCTCCGAGAAGGTGACCGGGAAGGTGCTCGACTTGGACGACCAGAAGCGCCTGATCGACGAGACGATCGAGGAGCTCGACATCAAACGAATCGCGTCGGAGAACTAGAGTCGTCCTTGGCCGTCGTGCACCGCATCTACGCTCAGGCCCTGCTCGACGCGGCGCACGAGCCGGACAGCCTCTC
>DATHAG010000163.1:0-2325 GCA_035296825.1 Gaiellaceae bacterium
AGGTAATCCCCGCTCACACCCGCTCAACACCGAAGCGCCATGACCGGCCTGTCACGCCAGAGGTCGCGGGTTCGAGTCCCGTCGCTCCCGTTTCTCGAAGTGCCTGCAAGCAGCGGGCTTTTGCTTCCGTCCGTCACACGCCACAGTGCCGGCCGACATCCGATAGCCGAGTTCGTTCGTAAGTCGGTTCTTGAGACGCCTCCGTCGCGATCAGGTTCGCCATAGCGCGACCTCCGTCGCCGCGATCCGCGATCTTTACGGTTCTGCGCGGCACGCACGTGTGCTGGAGCGCGCCACGTTCGTCTCGGCGCCGCGCCATCTGGCTAATGCCATGAATCTTGATCCCGCAGAGGGTCGTACCGTTCGCTCGTCCTCGGCGCGCGAAGTGGTTCACGAAGTCGTCTTCGGACAGCCAGGCGAAGCCGTGCTCGTCGTTGTCGAGGTGCGCGACTTCCGTGCGGAGCGTAGCCGGCGCCGCTCCGAGCCCTCGTTCGCTCGCGAGACATTGATCAATCTTCCCGTCGAGGTAACGCGCTTCATCGAGCTAACGGGCGGCCCCTACTCTGCCCGCATACCAACTTCCGTTCCTCAAGCGCCAGCGGCGACGGGCGACGCCTGCGCTCGCCCCCGGGCGCGCCAGCCGAGCGCGAGCTCGTCGTACGCGGCCTCGGCATCCTCCTGCCAAGCGTGGCGGCGCCGCTCCTCCGCTCTCACGATCTGAGAGCAACAGGGCTAAGATCGCCACAGAAGAGGAGAGGAGGCACGATGGCGAAGAGCGTTCGCGACGCGATGACCGAGAACCCCCGCTCGATCGGCGCATCGGCGTCGGTGGTCGAGGCTGCGCGACTGATGCGAGAGGAGCACATCGGCTCGCTCCCGATAACCGACGACGAGAAGCTTGTCGGCATGATCACCGACCGAGACATCACGACGAGAGTGGTTGCCGAGGCCGCGGACCCGACGATGGCGTCGGTTGCGGACGTCTACTCTCGGGACCTCATCAGTGTTGAGCCCGACAAAGACCTCGAAGAAGCGCTCCAACTCATGGCCCGCCACCAAGTTCGGCGGCTCCCCGTTGTCGAGAACGGCAGGCTCGTCGGGATCGTTGCCCAGGCCGACATCGCCCTCAGGGAGACCGAGAAGAAGACCGGCGAACTCGTCGAGGCGATCTCTGAGCCCTCAGAGGGAGAGCGCAGGTAGGGTCGCCCGAACAGCACGTCTGATGATCGATCTCGCGACGGGCGATCGACGCTGACCGACCGTTCACGCTACGCAATCGGTGCTCAGAATGCGCTCGCGGCGGACTTCCACTCCTGGAGGCGCTGCGCGATGAGCTGGACCCGCTCCTCCTCGCTCCCGCCCTCCAGCACCTCGAGGTCTGAGGGGTCGGCCCGCAGGTAGACGCCGGCGGTTCGGAAATTCAGCTCGGGGTCGCGATCCGACCGTGTTATCCAGTACCCGGTGGCGCGGTCGGCGCCCTCCACCCTGATCTCGCCGGTGCCCTCGAGCTGCGGAGCATTCGGGTCCCGGGGGCGCTCGCCTTTCCAGAAGTAGAAGATGCCGGCCGGATCGCGGCGCTCCTTCGCAGCCTCGCTCCAGTACCGAGCCGAGATGGTGCCGTCCTCCTGCCAGCCCCGGCCGTTCACGTTCAGGTCACCATCGCGGTCCCGCCAGATGCGCAGGAGGCTCACCGCCGACGGTTCTTCCTCGCTCCGCGCGGTGAGCGAGAGCTGCCACCAGAGCCCCTCGACCGGGCCGCGACGACCCTCGGTCTCGATCGCCTTGCGGAGCTTCTGGTTGATCGCGCGAACCTCCGCCGGGCTGGCGGCCGGGTCGTAGCGGACGGAGGTCAGCCCGAGCAGGTCGCTCGGCAGCTTCGAACCGTGCGCGTGGAGGATGAAGGTGCGCCGGATGCCGAGCGCGCCGCCGAACAGCCCGGCCTCGAACACCACGTTGTCGCGCGGCGACGCCTGGCCGGACTGGGACGCATCCGTCGTGGTCCAGTCGTCCTGGGCGAACACGAACGCGGCGAAATCGACTTCCTGGGAGAGCTCGACGAGCCGGTCGAGGGTGGACCGCCCGGGGTTGAATGTGGTCGTCCAGCGCTCGACGTCAGCCACGTCATCGAGCCCGCGCGCGATCGACTGGAGCAGACTCGCCTGCTTGCCCGACGATCCGAGAAAGATGCGGGGTTTGCTCACGCGTGATCCATGATGCCGGATATGGCGCACGGGCCACGGCGCGAGCGGCCTGTGGGCATCAAGGAGGCTCCGCGTGATGTTCGCGTCGCGTGACCGCTCCGGCCCAAGCCCGGAAACCCAGGCG
>DATHAG010000164.1:0-6730 GCA_035296825.1 Gaiellaceae bacterium
CACGCCCTGCCCGAGCCCGGCTCCGAAGAGGCCCCCACCCGCGATCGCGTAGATCGACTGAACGAGCTGGTAGCCGTCGTCGAAGGCGTCCTTCCACGGGTCGATCCAGATCGACACCCGCTCGGCGATATGTGGCTTCACGTGGTAAAGGCCGTACGCGCCCGCGAGGAACAGTCCGAGACCTGCACCGACGTACGTCCAGCGAGCTGTCGCGACGTAGAGCATGGCCAGAAAGACCGAGAAGTAGAGAAGGCCGCCGCCCAGGTCGTTCGTCTGGAAGAGCACGAGCATGGCCGCACCCCAGACGACGAAGAGCGGCCCGAAGTGCTTCGGCGAGGGCAGACCCAGAGGCCCGACTCCCATGGAGAGCATCTCCCGGTTGTCGCGGAGGTAGCCGGCTAGAAAGATGACGAGCGCGACCTTCGCGAACTCTCCGGGCTGAAACGCAATCGGCCCGACTGCGACCCAGAGGGAGGCGCCGTTGATCGTGGCCCCGAGACCCGGCAGCGCGGGTAGGACGAGCAGCACGACTGCGACGATCCCGAGCGTGTACTTGAGGCCGTCGAGGCGGCGATAGTCGGGCACGAAGACCACGACGAGGGCGAAGGCCACGACTCCCACGACGACCCAAAGCCCCTGCCTGAAAGCGAGGTCCGGATCGATGCGGTAGATGAGTGTCAGGCCGACTGCGGTAAGGATCCCGACCAAGGGCAGGAGGTAGGGGTCCGCGCGCGGGAGACGGACCCGAAGGACGAGGTGGGCGGCGAGGAAGAGCGCCCCGAAGAACGCTGCGTACGAGAGCGAGGCGGTCGAGAAGTCGTCCGAGGCCTGCCGGGCGACGAACACCGCCGTGAACCCCGCGGCGGTGAGGATTCCGACCCCGAGCAGATGGAGGAGCTCGCGGTTGCGAAGGCTCAGGGTACGCCCTCCTCCTCGAACGGGGCGAGACGGTCTCGTGCGCTCTCGTAGCTCGCGAGGTCGTGGTTGAACAGCCGCTCCCGCTCCGCCCGTGTGAGTTGCTCCGCGCGGAGCTGGCTCACGTACTTGGCGCGGTAGAGATGGACGTCGTCGGTGAGTTCCCAGGGAACTCCCTGGTAGACAGCCACGTGACCGTCGCTCTCGACGCCGATGAAGTAGGCGCGGGAGACACCCCAGAATGCGGCGGCCGCGAGGATCAGGAGGATCGCGACGAGCGCCAGCGCCCAGAGGAGCCAACGCGGGACGTGGCGATCGCGGCGCCGCCTGCCCTTCGGGGGCGAGTCGTCTGTGCTGGGGGCTTGCCAGCCGCGGGCTTCCTCCGGCGGCGAAACGGTCGTCTCGGTCGGAGGCGCCTCCTGCACGGCGGGCGCCTCGAGGCCCGAGAGCGTGTCCTCGAGGTCGGCGGAAGCGTCGTGACCGTTCCCGGCGGCGAGCGTGTCAGCGAGTCCATCCTCCGCCTCGAGCCGAAAGAGGATGACCGTGACATTGTCTTCCCCACCCCGGCGATTGGCCTCTTTCACGAGTGATCTGGCAGCGTGCTCGAGGCTCTTGGCGGCCCGCACGACGGCGAGGATCCGGTCGTCTTCCACCATCGTCGTCAACCCGTCCGAGCAGAGCAGGAATACGTCGTCCGTCTCGACGTCGACCGTGAAGGTGTCGACGTCCACCTTTGGATCCGTCCCGAGTGCGCGCGTGATCACCGACCGCTGCGGGTGCATGTCGGCCTCTTCCGGGCTCAGGCGTCCGCTCCGGACCAGGTCGGCGACCAGGGAGTGGTCCTCCGTCAACTGCTCCAGGGCACCACCGCGAATCCGGTAGGCCCGTGAGTCGCCGACGTGCCCAATCGAAAGCCGATCCTCGCCCACCAGCGACGCTGTGACGGTCGTGCCCATGCCCGAGGCCTGGGTGTCAGCCCGCGCGCGTTCGAAGATGCGCCGGTTCGCCTCCTGGATGATCGCCGCGAGCCGCTGCTCGGGGTCGAGCTCGTCTGCTTCGTGGAACTCGCGGAACGCCGCGGCGGCGAGCCTCGAGGCCACCTCGCCCGCCTGCGCTCCACCCATGCCGTCGGCGACCGCGAAAAGCGGGGGCTCTGCGATGAAGGAGTCCTCGTTCCGCCGCCGCTTGCGGCCGGCGTCGGTGAGAGCCACGCGCTCCCCGAGCCTCACTGCTCGAACCTCAGCTCGGTCTCTCCAACGCGCACGAGGTCGCCCTCGTGCAGCCGGCGTCGGCCCTCGATGGGCTCACCATTCACGCTGGTCCCGTTCGTCGAGTGCAGGTCGTGCAGCCAGACTCCATCGCGGCCGGCCTCGATCCGGGCATGGTGTCCCGACGCGTACTCGTCTCCGTCAAGTGGGATCGTGTTCTCTTCTGCCCGCCCGATCGTGACGGGCACCGGGCCGATGGCATGGGCCGAGCCGACGGGAACGGAGGGGCTTGCGACGACCACGAGCCGCGCCGCCGATAAGGCGGCGGCAAGCGGCGTGCCCCGGACCTGCGCCGGTGCCATGATGAAGCTCTCCTGGGGCACGCGTAGGTCTCTTGCGGCCCCCCGGATCACGCGCCAGATGAAGAGGTAGAGGAGGACGAGAAAGAGGGCCTGGAGACCGAGGAGGAGCTGCTCCACAAACGCTCCTACTCGGGTCGCTCGAACGTCAGCTTCGTCTTTCCGACGACGAACGAGTCCCCATGCCCCAGACGCTCCCGCTCGATACGCTTGCCGTTCAGCTCGACCCCGTTCGTCGAGCCGAGGTCGATCAGCCAGTAGGCCCCGTCTTCGGTGCGGATCTCGGCGTGACGGCGGGACACATTTGCGTCCTCGACGGTGATGTCGCAATCGCGCGAGCGGCCGATCACGAGGTGAGGCTTGTCCAGCGGGTGCTTGACGTCGTTCAGGACGATGGCTGGCGGTGTATGGGCGAGCCCGAGGCGCTCCGCCTCCTCGGCGCTGACCGCGGCCGTGTCAGGCGGGCGGTAGATTCTCGTCTCGCCGGCCTCTGAGGCAGCGGGCACGTTCGCCGCGGGTTTAGGCGCACTGGGCGCGGGCGACGCCTGCGGGCTCGGCGCGTCCCGCCGAGACTGCACCATCCTGGTTGCGATCCCAAACTCACCTACCTCCAGGTCCTCGTCTTCGTGCAGGATCACCCGCGGGGTCGTGAGGAGCGCGTACCCCTCCCGGCGGGCATGCTCCGACAGGTAGTCGGAAAGCTCCGTGACCAGGGACTCCTCATAGCTCGAGAACTGCTCCCGATCCGACGGCGAGAGATACAGGAGGTACTCGTTCGGCACGTAGACCCGGGACACGGAAACCGACTTGTTCTCGTCCATCTCCTTGGCGAGCTTCCTGGCGAGCTCGACCGGCTGGACGTGCGACTTGAAGGCACGTCCGAAGGCTCCCTCGATCAGAGACTCGATGCGGTGCTCGATGCTACGTAGGACGCTCATCCGGCTCGGGCATTCTGCCCGACCCCGGCGAGCCGGGGCTGCGGTGCCTCCGCAGAGCGAGAAGGCAGGTTGCGGCCCAGACGAAGAGCGTCGTGGAGAGCGCGTGCGGGGGCTCGCCCCCGAAAGCTGCTGGGGTCAGGAGCGCGGCGCCCAGGAGAGCGCCTCCCCACCCGGCGATCGCCCAGAGCCCGTACGAGACCGCGACGTCGGCGGATGCTGCCGCGAGCGCGAGAACCACGGTTGCGACGGCGAGGGTCGGATGCGCCGTGAGCGCGCCGAAGAGCGTGGCGATCACGTCCAGCGGGCCCGTCGAGCCGGCGACGGGAGCTGTCGAGCCTGGTGGCTCTCCGGCGAACGGAAGCGATCGGCCGGCAAGCACCGAGACGGAGGCAGCGAGCGGGACACAGGCGGCGGCGCCGACTGCTCGCCGGATTCGTCCCCGGACTTCGAGGAGCGCCACCGGGAGGAGCGGAAGTGCCCCGAATGGAGCCAGAAGCGGGGCGGCGACTGGGAGCAGGCTCCCCTCCGCATCTCGCACATGCAGGGCGAGCCAGGCAACCGCGAGCACGCCGTAGGCGATCGCGAGCCCGAGCGAGAGGTTTCCGAGCGGTAACACGGGAGCCGCGAGGGCTACGGCGAGGCCGGCCACGGGTGATCTGAGCGCCGCAAGACCGGCCAGAGCCGCGAGCGCTAATGGCCAGCCGCGCGGAAAGAAGGGAAGCAGCGTTGTTGCCCCACCGGCGGTGAGAGCTGCGAGCGATGCATGTGCAGCGCGCTCGCGTAAGGCGGTGCGGGAAGCTGCCGAGTGTGGACGTTGCGCCCGAAGCTCGCCGCTGGCCCGAAGGTCGGCCGCCAGGCGCCTGGCGGGTGGGCGGCGCCGGGGCTCGACCGAAAGCATCGAGTCGACCGTCGTGCAGAGCTCGCGCGGCAGGTCCGGCCGCTCCGTGGCCAGCCGCGGCGCCCGGGCTGCGATGCGCCGTGCCGTCTCCACGGGTGACGCGGCCGCAAACGGATGCCAGCCGGCGAGAGCCTCCCACAGCATCACCCCCACGCCCCACACGTCGGCTGCGCCTCCGGCCGGCTTTCCCTCGAGCCGCTCGGGCGCGACGTAGGCGAGGGTGCCCGGGACGTCTCCGGTGGCGGTCAGGCCCTCCAGCTCGTCGAGGCGAGCCAGCCCGAAGTCCAGTAGCCGCGTCGAGACTTCTTCGCACTCCTCGACCATGACGTTGGCGGGCTTCACATCGCGGTGGACGATCCCCTTCGCGTGTGCGTGGGCCAAGGCGTCGAGCACCTGTGCGGCCACCTCGATCGCGGTCGCATCGTCGACCTTGCCGGCGCGGAGAGCTTCGCGAAGGTTCCTGCCGCGCACGTACTCATAGGCGACGTAGACGTGCCCTTCGTCGCGGTGGAACGCAAGCGCCCGCAGGCAGCGTGGATGCCGGAGGCGAGTCGCCGCCTCCACCTCCCGTTTCGCGCGGGAGCCGGCCTTGCCCG
Source organism: Gaiellaceae bacterium (assembly GCA_035296825.1). Classification (GTDB taxonomy): domain Bacteria; phylum Actinomycetota; class Thermoleophilia; order Gaiellales; family Gaiellaceae; genus DASQGA01. The sequence goes on from DATHAG010000164.1 coordinate 4,915, forward strand.
AGCGCTCGACGACCTTCAGCGCTACGTCACGGCCGGCGTCCTCGTCGCGGACCAGCCACACGGAGCCCGACCCGCCGCTTCCGAGCGGGCGAAGCGGCCTGTAGCGCCCGAGGACAAGGTCAGCGGTGCGAAGAGCGGCGGCGGTCTGCACGGGCTTCCGCCTTTGTTCCTTGGCCTTCGAAGTCCTCCATTTGCCCCGCAAAATGATGTAATCGCCGCCCACGCTGGTAAACTCCGCCGACTTTCCGCCCCTCGCCAGGTCACGACCGTGATTGATCGCGACAGACGCGACAGCGAAGAAATCGAATTCGACTTCTTCGACGACGCCCCGACGAGGGAAGCGTCGGCGACAGAGGACACGCCGCGTGGTCCGAGGCGCCGCCTGCCGCGGCGGCCCACCGGTGGTGGAACGGCGCCGCCTGTTGTCCGTCTCGCAGCCCTGATCTCCGGGGCGATCATCCTTGCGGTCGTGCTCGTCCTCTGGGTGAACGGTTGCCGGAAGGACCAGAAAGTCGATGCCTACACGAACTACATGGCGGACGTCGACCAGGTGACAGGGGACTCCGAGCAGATCGGCAAGCAGTTGAACACCCTCATCGCTACACCTGGGCTAAAGCTCCAGGACCTCCAGGACCGGCTCGACGGCCTTCGAAACCAGCAAGCGCAGGTGGTGACACAGGCGCAGGGCCTCGATCCGCCCGGCACGCTCCGCGAGCAGCAGGAGAGTCTCGTCGACTCCATGGCGCTCCGGGTCAGCGGCCTCGCGGGCCTCTCCCGGGCTTTCGCCCAGATCACCGCCGCCTCGGCTGCGACCCAGGCCGGCAGGTCGCTCGCGGAGCAGTCGTCCCGGTTCGTGGCGAGCGACGTGCTCTACGACGACTTCTTCCGGATTCCGTCTCAGGAGATTCTTCGCCGGGAGGGAATCACAGGCGTCGACGTGCCCACCTCGGAGTTCCTGACCACGCCTGAGCTTGCGACCGCCTCCTCGTGGGAGCTCGTCGTCAAGCGCCTGACGCAGAGCCCGGGCGGCGGTCTGCACGGCAACCAGATCGACGGCGTCCGGGTCGTGCCGGGCGGCAAGCAGCTCTCACCGACGGAGGAGAACACCGTGGAGGCTTCCGAGCGCTTGGCGTTCGAGGTCGCTGTGCGAAACAGCGGTGACAGCCAGGAGACCCAGGTCGAGGTGACGCTGACGGTGCAGGGCGGCACTCAGCCGATCAAGCGCCAGCAGACGATCGCGATCATCGACCCCGGCAAGACGAAGTCGGTCGTGTTCCGCAACCTCGGGACGCTCCCGTTCGGAACTCGGACCACGGTTCGGGTTAACGTACTCCCGGTCGAGGGTGAGCAGAACACGGGCAACAACACGGTCGAGTACCCGGTCATCTTCTCGTTCGGCTAAGCGCCGGAGCTGGAGGATCGTCTAGATGCCTCCAAGCGACACGGTCACCGGTTGGCTTGCGGTTGGGTCTGTCGCCGCCGCGGTGCTCGCCTTCCTTATCGTCCTCGCCTTCTATCTGAAGCTTCGCCGGGTCAGGCGGGACCAGGTCGTCCTTCTCGGGGGTACTAAAGGCGACCTCGTCGAGTTCGCGGTCTCCCTCCAGGGTCGGATCGACGACTTGCACCGAGCCGTTGACGAAGTCGCAGTCGGCCTCTCTCGGCTCGACCAGCGGATCGACGGTTGCCTCTCGCACACGTCGATCGTTCGTTACGACGCCTACGAAGACGCCGGCGGGCACCAATCGGCTTCGCTTGCGTTCCTGGACGGAGCCCGGTCGGGCATCGTTGTCAGCGCGATCCAGGGCCGCGACTATGC
>DATHAG010000165.1:0-8228 GCA_035296825.1 Gaiellaceae bacterium
TTCCTGAACATGCTGGAGCGCAGCCGCCTCGAGTCCAAGAAGATCTCGAAGACGAACGCGGTCACCTCGATGCTCGACTACGACATGGGTGACAAGAATGTCCACGTCGGCCCGTCCGACTATGTGCCGTGGCTGACCGACCGCAAGTGGGCGTACATCCGGATGGAGGGCACCTCCTTCGGAGACGTGCCCCTGAACATCGAGCTGAAGCTCGAGGTTTGGGACTCCCCGAACTCCGCGGGTATCGTCATCGACGCCGTCCGAATGGCGAAGCTGGCGCTGAACAACGGCATCGGCGGGGCCCTCGAGGGCCCGAGTGCCTACCTGATGAAGTCGCCTCCGAAGCAGATTCAGGACGACGAGGCTTGCGACCTCTCGGAGAAGTTCATCGAGCAGAACGCCCGCTCGAAGACGAAGGAGCGCGCGGCCGCGGCGAACTAGTGCGGCGCGAGCTTCCAGGCGGCTACGAGCTCGACGACGCCCCGGCCCGGGTCGACGTCGGTGAGGTGCACCGGTTCCTCTCGGAGGAGTCGTACTGGGCAGAGGGACGGTCGCGGGAGGTCGTCGAGCGGCTCGTCCACGAGGCCTCCCGTGTAGTCGGCCTCTACGCGGGTGAGCGACAGCTCGGGTTCGGTCGCGTCGTCTCGGACGGCGTCGCGTTCGCGTACCTGGCCGACGTCTACGTCCACCCTGACGTGCGGGGGCGTGGGCTCGGGGTCGAGCTCGTGCGAGAGCTGGTCGAGAACGGCCCCCAGTGTGAGGTGGGCTGGCTCCTGCACACGACCGACGCCCACGGGCTCTACGAGCGCTTCGGCTTTGTAGCGCCGACCGAGAAGGTCCTCGAACGCAGGAAAGGAGCCACTTAGGCGATCGCCCTGGAGGGCGGCGAGGGAAACCGATTCCTGCAGGCGATCTAGAATCGGGGGTCATGGGTCTGCGCGTGTGCATGGTCACGCCGTTCGCGTGGTCGCAACCCCACGCGGTCAACGACCACGTCGCCGGTGCCGCCGAGGAGCTGGAGCGCCGCGGCCACGACGTCGTCGTGCTCGCACCCTCGAACCGCGCCACAGTCCTGGCCGCCGGCCGCCGGGCGCTTCGCCGGCTGGGCCGCGACGGCACGCCGCTCGAGGGAGTGGTCGCTCTCGGCCCGGCGATCCCGGTCTCGCGGCGGAGCCGTCTCGGCGTTCCGGTCGGAGTCCGCGCGAACCTGGCTCTAGCGCTCTCGGCCGACCGCTTCGACGTCGTCCATGCGCAAGAACCGGGCGTTCCGAGTCTCTCCTACCTGGCCCTTCGCCAGGCCAGGAGCTTCTCGGTGGCAACATTCCACTCGCCGGAGCGCGTCGCATATCCGCCTGGACGGGCGCAGCGGGAGAAGCTGCTCGCTCGAATCGACGCCCTGACTGCGATCGGGGAAACTGCGGCTGACGCCGCGCGCGAGCGCTTTCCGGGCGACTACACGATCCTTCCCGAGGGCGTCGACCTGGAGCGGTTTCGCCCTGCGACGACGGAGCGAAAGATCGTGCTCGAGTGGCGTGCGGACGAGTCTCAGCGGTTCCGAGCCGCCTCACGCGCCCTTGCAGACCTCCCCGGCTGGGAGCTGGTCGCGCTCCGTACGCGAGCGCTCAGCGGTCGCCCCTACGTACCCCGCTCGGTGCGTGGACGGGTCCTCGTGCGCAGCGCGCTGGACGAAGCGGCGCGCGCGCGGGAGCTGTCCGGAGCGGCGGCTCTGGTGCCCGCCCTGCGCGGCTCGAACCGGCTCAGGCTCGAGGCCGCGAGCTCCGGGGTGCCGATCGTCGACCCGGCCGGCTCGGCGGAGCAGCCCGAGCTGGTCACGGCCGCGCTGGGCCGCCTCGGCGAGGATCCGGAGTGGCGCGAGGGGCTGGCGCAGGCAGCGCGGCTCGCCGTGGAGCAAGAGAGTTTCGGGGCGCTCGCCGACCACCTCGAGGAGATCTACAAGAACGTCGTCCGTCGCAAGCGGCATTCCCGCCGGCCGGCCGACCCCCTGGGGGATCGCCCGCTCCTCCTCGCGGACCTCCACCTGCACACGGAGCATTCCCACGACTGCTCCATGCCCGTAGCCGAGGTGCTCGACCGCGCCGAGGCGCAGGGCCTGGGTGCGATCGCGGTCACCGACCACAACGTCTTCGCTGGTGCCCAGGAGGCCGTGGAGCTCGCCCGTGACCGGCAGCTGACGGTCATCCCGGGCGAAGAGGTGAAGACCGACCGCGGCGAAGTGATCGGCCTCTTCCTCGAGGAGGAGATTCCGCGCGGGATGACCATGGCCGAGACGATCGTGGCAATCCGAGACCAGGGCGGGCTCGTTTACCTCCCGCACCCCTTCGACCGCATGCACACGATCCCCGATCCACGAACGCTCCACAGCCATCTCGCCGAGATCGACGTCTTCGAGGTGTTCAACGCCCGCCTGCTCCGAGAGACCTTCAACGACGAGGCCCTCCGCTTCGCCCGTAAGTACAACCTCCTGATGGGCGCGGGGTCTGACGCCCACGTGATCCAGGGAATCGGAACCGGGCTTGTCCGGATGCGCGCGTTCGAGACACCCGAGGAGTTCCTGCTCTCGCTCCGCTCGGCCGAGATCGTCCGGCGGCCGAAGTCGCTCGTCTATCTCCAGGGCCTCAAGTGGGTCGCACAGGCGCGGGAGAAGCGGGGCCGCGCCGCGGTCCGGTAGGAAGAGCCGAGGACGACCCGAACTAGATGGTCGATCGGCAATTACCACACCCACGGATTGCAGCCCAGACGCAACGCCAGGGCGCACCCCAGCCCTTGTCAAGGCTTCTAGCCTTGCCTGCGGGCGACGGCGCACTCTGGCTTGGTCTGACCCGTCCCAGTAGCCCCGCTAATTACCGACCGACCATCTGACCCTGCCCCCCGTGCCTGTGCCCACTGACGAACTCTCCGAGCGCTACCTCAAGAAGGCGATCGCCGAGATGAACGAGCTCGGTCACGAGATCGCCCAGGCCGCCGGCACGGACCGGGCGCCCGTCCTCGGATCGGGCCATCCACTCGGAGACGTCTTTCTCCTGAAGCACACGCCGCGCGAGTCCGAGATCCACGAGGGGGTGGCGTTCTTCGGGCGAGCGGGCCAGGCAGTGCTCAAGTCGATCCAGCGCCTCGGCGTGGAGCCGACGGCCATCTACGGGACCAATTGCCTGAAGTACGAACGGGAGGACGAGGAAGAGGCCCACGGGTGGCTCGCCAGGGAGCTGCACGTCGTGCAGCCGAAGATCGTCGTGGCCATGGGGCAAGATGCCCTCGCGTGCCTGAACGCGATCAGCTTCCCCCTGTCGATCCCGATCGAGCCCACGACGGGCACGATCACGTCATTCACGCCGACGATCGAAGCCCTGGTGACGCCCGACGTGGACACCTCCCTCGACGAACAGCCGGCCAAGCGGGCTTTCTGGGAGGCGTTCAAGGCACTCGGCCCCTGGTGGTCCGAGTTGCCCCCCTACTAGCGCTCGCCGTCGCGCTCGCCGCCTACGACGCGTGGGCGGAGCACCTCCCGAGCGTCTCCACCTCGTGGGACGTCGTCTTCATCGGGCTCCTGCTCATTCCGGCGACGTTCTCCCTGCTCCTGCTTGCGCTGCCGTTCCGGGAGGAGCTCACCTCCTGGCGCCTCCTCGCCCTGTCGCTGGGGCTCGCGGCGGTCACCATCCTCCTGGAACTCGCCGGTGCCGACCCGATCGCGAACCAGACGAAGTTCGCCGCGGTTGCGCTCCTCGGGTGGTGGTTTCTTCAGTTCTTCGAGAGTGTCGGCCTCGTCCTGCTCGTCGCGTTCCTGATCACACCGGTCGACATCTTCTCGGTCGCGCGCGGCCCGACGAAGCACATCGTCGAGGAACAGCCGCAGGTCTTCGACGCCCTGAGCATCTCCTTCCCGGTGCTGGGGGAGAACTCGTCGGCACAGCTCGGGCTGCCGGACGTTCTCTTCTTCTCGCTCTTCCTGGCGGCCACCCAGCGGTTCGCGCTCCGAACGCTGGCGACCTGGGTTGCGATGACGCTCTCGTTCGGGACCACACTGGCGCTAACAGTCTGGGCGGACGTATCCGGGCTCCCGGCGCTGCCGCTCCTCTCGGCCGGCTTCGTCCTCGTCAACGCCGACCTGATCTGGAGGGCCCTGCGCAACCGCCGGGACGAGCCCGAGCCGGCTCAGCCCGACTAGCCCGAGGTGCGGACGCGCGCCCTGGCCTCCCGGAACCGGATCGCCTCGTAGGCGATCAGGATCGCGCACAGCCCCGCGATGGCCGCGAGGCCGACGATTGCTCGGGCGTTCGTTGCCACCGGAATCAGCGCGAGGCATCCGAGCACGGCCACGAGCCGCTGCCAATTCACGCTGTGGACGTTTCGTAGCCGAAACGCGATATGCGCGAGGTAGTAGAGGGCCACGCCGCCGCAGAGAGCGAAGGCGGGCACGAGCTCGAGCGGCTCGTCGACGTGCTCGATCGTCTTCTTGACACCGAGGGCGAGCAAGATGATGCCGGCCACCATCGGGAGGTGGAGATAGCTGTAGGAGTCCCGCGCGATGCGCGAGCGGGCCACCCCTTTCGCCTCGGTCATCTTGCGCTCCGCCACGATCGCGACGACGTCGAAGTAGGACCACCAGAGGGCCGCCGAGACAACGACGCCGAGAATCGCGGCCAGGACGACCCGGCCGCCGAGCTCGATCCCAGCGGCCCCGATCCCGATCGCGACGATCGACTCTCCGAGAGCGATGATCACGATCAATCCATGACGCTCGGCGAAGTGCGCGGGGAAGACGCGCCACCCGCGGCCTCCGCCGAAGAGCGGCCCCGCGTAATCGACCGCCAGCGCGACCAGCCAGAGGGCACCCTGTGCGGTCCCGTCGAGCGCGGCGGCGCCGAGGATCAGTCCGGGGGCGACGATCGAGGTGGGAGCCAGCCGCATGACCGCGCCGCGAATGTCCTCGTCGTCGGCCGCGAGGGCGTATAGGACAATGTGCAGCACCCGCACCGCGAGGTAGGCGCCCCCAAAGAGCAGCGCATCGTCACCGAACGCCCCTGGGGTGGCCAGACCGACGATGAGCATGGCAGCCATCGCCCCGAACACGGCCAGCCGCGCCCCTCCTTCGTCCGGGTCGATCGTGTTGGTGAGCCAGGCGTACGCGGCCCAGGCCCACCAGAGCGCCGCGAGGACGAGCATGCCCCGGGCGAGCCCGGGCCAGGTCGGATCGGCCGACATGAGGCTCGTGACCTGAGTGAGGCCGAAGACGAAGACGAGGTCGAAGAAAAGCTCGAGCGGCGTTACCCGCTGCTCTGCCTCGACGTGGTGCTCGAGCTCATCCCGCGTCGAGACCGCCATCACGGGTTCTCGGAGACGCCCCGGCCGAAGCGCGCCACCGTCTCGATGTGGGGCGTGTGCGGAAACATGTCCACAGGCCGCGCGCGTTCGAGCCGGTAGCCGTGCTCCCCGACCAAATCCTTCGCGTTCCCCGCGAGAGTGGTCGGATTGCAGGAGACGTAGACGATGCGGGCGGGCTCGAGCCTCGCGATCCGCCGAAGCGCCTTGCCGGAAAGCCCTGCTCGAGGCGGGTCGACGACGACGACGTCCGGGTTCCCCGCGCGCTCGTGCAGCTCCTCGATCGAATCCCCGACTTCGCCGGCGAAGAAGGCGGTGTTCGTGATCCCGTTCAGCTCGGCATTCTCAATCGCGCAGGCGACCGATTCTTCGGAGACCTCGACACCCCACACCGTGAGCGCTTCGCGGGCCATCGAGAGCCCGATCGTGCCGGTCCCGCAGTAGAGGTCGAAGACGGCCTCCTCGCCTGTGAGGCCCGCATACTCGACCGCGAGCGAGTAGAGCACCTCCGCCATGGCCGTGTTCGTCTGGAAAAAGGCGTTCGGCCTCACCCGGAAGCGAAGGCCGAGGATTTCCTCCTCGATCGCATCCACTCCCCAGAGCAGCTTTCCGGGAACGTTCGTGACCTCGGCCGGCCGGTCGTTCACCGCGTGGTAGACGGACCGCACCTCGGGAATGCGCTGCAGCGTCTCGAGGAGGCGCTCCTCCCCGTCGAGCCGGCCCGGAGCGGTCACGAGGACGACGAGGGCCTGCGCTGTGTTCCGCCCCTCGCGCACGATCAGGTGACGCAGGTACCCCTCGTGCGTGGCCTGGTCGTAAACGGACAAGCTCTCGGCACGGGCCCACTCGCGGACGGCGTTTCGGATCGCGTTTCCGACGTCGGTCGTGAGCCAGCACTTTTCGATGTCGAGCACCTCGTCCCACCGGCCTGCACGGTGGAGGCCGAGCCCCACTCCGTCCGGCGTCTCCGTGAACGAGTATTCGAGCTTGTTCCGGTAGTGGAAGATGGATTCGGCCGGGACAGCGGGCTCCAACTCGAGGCCGGTAAACCCCCCGATCCTGGCCATGGCGTCCGCCACCTGGCCGGCTTTGGCCTCGAGCTGCCGCTCGTACGCCAGATCTTGGAAGCGGCAGCCGCCGCACGCCGGATAGTGGGCGCAGGGCGCCTCGACTCGGTCGGCACCGGGCTCGAGCACCTCGACTGCGATCGCCTCGGCGTGGCTTCGCTTCACCTTGGTGACACGCGCTCGAACGGTGTCGCCCGGGAGGCCGCGGCGGACGAAGACGACGAAGCCGTTCAGCCGCGCGACGCCGTTGCCGCCGTAGGCGAGCGAGTCGATCCGGAGCTCGAGCTCCTGATCCAAAGCGACGGGGGCGGCCACCGCTCGATCGTACCCGTGAGCTACTGCAGCGTCGTGACGAGCACCTTGCGGGTCCGAGGGCCGTCGAACTCGCAGAAGAAGATGCCCTGGTACGTGCCGAGGGCGAGCGCGCCGCCGTCGAGTGGGATCAACACCTGGGGACTCACGAGCGCGGCGCGGACGTGGGAGGGCGCGTTGGGCCCGTCGGCATCGTCGTGCTGCCACGCCCACTCGTCACCCACGATGTTCTCGAGGGCCGCTTCGAAATCGCTCTTCAGCGCCGGGTCGATGTACTCGTTGATCGTGACCCCGGCAGTCGTATGCGGGACGTAGACGAGCGCGGCAGAGGCTCCGTTCGCTCCCTCGAGCACGGCTCGCACCTGGTCGGTGACGTCCACGACCTGCGTCTTCCGCTCCGTCGTTACCTGGAACTCCCGCACGGGTCGCTATCCTACGCCACCGATGTCGGCCCACCCCATCGGTAGCGGCGAGCCAGACGCGTACAGGGAAGAGGCCGACCGTTTCGTCGCCGCGCTCGACGAGGAGTTCTACCTCCACTTTGCCGGCCTCAAGGAGACGCTCGACCTGGCACCCATCTACGAGCGCTTTTCCGACCTCTCGACGCTCGAGGCCTGCGAGAGGCTCGGGGCCGCAGCAGCGGAGGACGCACGCCTGACCGAGCTCTGGCGCTTCGCCTGCGAGGGATATCTCGGAAACCTGACGCGCGACCAGGCCGAGCAGCTGGCGAGGCTCGAGGCAACGCTCACGGCCGACGTCGACGGCGAGTCGATCGGCTATCGCGAGCTTCGCCCGCGCATGGCGAACGAACCAGATCGGGCTAAGCGGGTACGCCTCGAGGAAGCTCGCAACACGCTCACGGAGCAATCCCTCCTGCCAGAGTACGTGCGTGCGGAAGAGGCTAAGCGTGAGGAAATAGCAAGGCTCGGAGCGCCGACGTACCGCGAGTTGTACGACCGCTTCGGCTTCCGCCTCGACCGCATGGAGGCGCAGTGTCAGGAGTTCCTCGCCGCGACCGAGGACTTCTACGTCGATACGCTCGACGATCTCTTTCGCAGGCGAGTGGGCGTCGGAGTCGGGGATGGGGAGCGCTGGGACGTCGCCCGGGTCTTCCGCGCCGCCGAGTGGGACGAGGGCTTCCCGCCCGACGGAATGGTGCCGGCCCTCACCGGAACGTTGTCCGAGCTAGGTATCGACCTGCCTGCACAGGAGAACGTCGAGCTCGATATCGAGCCGCGGCCGCGAAAGTCGCCGCGCGCCTTTTGCTCGCCGATCGAAGTACCCGGCCGCGTGATCCTCGTGATCCAGCCGATGGGTGGCCCGGAGGACTGGCGCGCACTCTTCCACGAGGCGGGGCATACGGAGCATTTCGCCCACATTTCTCCGGAGCTCTCGTTCGAGCACCGCCGCCTCGGCGACGCCGCAGTCAGCGAAGGCTGGGCCGCTCTCCTCGAGCGTCTCGTAGACGATCCGGTCTGGCTCTCCCGCCGCCTTGACTTCGGGCGGCCCGAG